>NZ_JBNFOB010000037.1:0-12719 GCF_057364565.1 Micrococcus sp. LASM2_SD2
CCGAAGCCACGGCGCGACGGGGCCGCACCCGTGCCTGGTGCGGCCCCCGTCGCGTGTCCCTGTGCCGGGCAGCCCTCAGGCCCGGCGGTCCGGGTGGGTCAGCGCCTCGGTGACCAGGAAGGCCATCTCGAGCGACTGCTGGTGGTTCAGGCGGGGGTCGCAGAGCGACTCGTAGTGCTCCTCGAAGGCGGACTCGTCCACGAGGTTCGCGCCGCCGAGGCACTCGGCCACGTCGTCGCCGGTGAGCTCGACGTGCATGCCGCCCGGGTGGGTGCCCAGTTCGCGGTGAACGTCGAAGAACCCGGCGACCTCGTCCATCACGTCCTCGAACCGGCGGGTCTTGTAGCCGTTCTTGGCGGTGACGGTGTTGCCGTGCATCGGGTCGGTCACCCAGACCGGCTGCAGGCCCGCGTCGCGCACGCCGGCCACGATGTCCGGCAGGACGTCGCGGATGACGCCGGCACCCATGCGGGTGATGAAGGTCAGGCGGCCGGGCTCGCGCAGCGGGTCGATCTTCTCGGCCAGTGCCAGCACGTCGTCCACGGTGGTGGTCGGGCCCAGCTTGACGCCGATCGGGTTGCGGACGCGGGACAGGAAGTCCACGTGGGCGCCGTCGACCTGGCGGGTCCGCTCCCCGATCCAGAGGAAGTGTGCGGAGGTGGCGTAGGGGTCCCCGGTGCGGGAGTCCTCGCGGGTGAGCGCCCGCTCGTAGTCCAGCAGCAGGGCCTCGTGGGCGGAGTAGAACTCGGTGCGGCGCATCGCCTCGAAGTCGACGCCGGCCGCGCCCATGAAGCGCACGGCACGGTCGATCTCGGCGGCCATCTCCTCGTAGCGCGCGTAGGCCGGGTTCGCGAGGAACCCCTGGTTCCAGGCGTGGACGCTGCGCAGGTCGGCGAAGCCGCCCTGGGTGAAGGCCCGGACCAGGTTCAGGGTGGAGGCGGACGTGTGGTATGCCTGTACCATCCGGCGGGCGTCGTGGCGACGCGCCTCCTCCGTGAACTCGTATCCGTTGACGATCTCGCCACGGAAGGACGGCAGGGTCACGCCGTCGCGGGTCTCGGTGTCCGAGGAGCGGGGCTTGGCGAACTGGCCGGCGATGCGGCCCATCTTCACCACGGGCACGGAGGCGCCGTAGGTGAGCACGGCGGACATCTGCAGGATCGTCTTCACACGCGCGCTGATGCGGTTCGCGGTGGAGCCGGAGAAGGTCTCGGCGCAGTCTCCGCCCTGGAGGACGAACGCCTCGCCGCGGGCGGCCTCGGCCAGCCGGGTGCGCAGCACGTCCACCTCGCCGGCGAAGACGAGCGGCGGCACCTGGCTCAGCTCGGCGACGGCGGCCTCATAGTCCGCCTGGTCGGCCCACTGGGGCGCCTGGCTGATGGGCAGGCTGCGCCAGCGGTCCAGGCCGGGAGCGGTGGCGGCGCCCTCGGAGGTGGCGGTGCCGAAGGCCAGGATCTCGTCGCGGGAGTGTGCACTCATGCGCTCCACCCTAGGGCGGGATCCGGGACTCGGTGGACACTTCACGACCGGTGGCCGACATGTGGACGTCGGCGCCGCATCAGGCCCCGTGCACGCGCCGCGTCCTCGGGTCCGGGGCCGGGCGCCTCGGGCTGCGCGGCTCGCCTCGGAGCGGCGGGTCAGTCGCGGGCGGCGCGGGGCGGGGACGGGACGCGGCCAGACTTCACATCGGCGGCGTACACGTCCACGTACTCCTGCCCGGAGAGGCGGCGGATGGCCTCCATGATCTCATCCGTCACCTCGCGCAGGACGGCGATTTCGTCCTTGCGGTCCTGCAGGTGGGAGAAGTCCAGCGGCTCGCCGAAGATGACGCCCACCCGGCCCGGATGTGGGATCGATCGACCGATCGGCTGCACCTTGTCCGTTCCGACCATGGCGATCGGGACCACTGGCACCCCGGCGGCGAGCGCGAGCTTGGCCACGCCGATCTTGCCGCGGTGCAGACGCCCGTCGGGGCTGCGGGTCCCCTCCGGGTAGATGCCGAGCAGCTTGCCCTCCTGCAGCGCCTCCAGGCCCGCCTGCAGCGAGCGCAGTGAGGCCGCGCCGCCGGAGCGGTCCATCGGTAGCTGGTTGATGGCGACGAAGAACCTCCTGGTGATCCAGCCCTTGAGACCGGTGCCGGTGAAGTACTCCATCTTCGCCAGGAAGTGGACCTGACGGTCCAGCACCGCCGGCATGAACACAGAGTCCGAGACCGAGAGGTGGTTGCTGGCCAGGATCGCCCCGCCGGACGCGGGGACGTGGCCCCGGCCCTTGACCCAGGGGTTGAAGAACGCGCGCGCCAGGGGGCGGACCACGAAGGTGCGGGCGGACCGGTAGAAGGTGGACATGCCTCTCCTGGGGACGGACGGGTCTGCTGCTGCCCCCATGCTAGACGCCGGGCGCCGGCGGGATCCGCAGGCGTGGCGAGGACGGCCGCTAGGGTGGGGCCATGCCCCTGCGTCGACGCCCCCCGTCCCGTGCCGCCGACGGCGGCTCCCACCGCGCCTGTGGACCCGGTCCACCTGCCGCTCGACCTGGCCCCGGCCCGTGGCGCCGGTGACCGCGCCGTCGTCATGCTCCACGGCTTTACCTCGGGCCCGCACTCGATGCGTTCCTGGGCCGAGGCCCTGGCCGAGCACGGCAACCGGGTGGTCGTCCCGCTCCTGCCTGGACACGGGACCCGTTGGGAGGACCTGAACAGGGTCACCGCAGATCAGCTGAGGGCGGCGGTCCGCGAGCACGTGGACCGGGCCCTGGCCGAGCACCGCCACGTCGTCGTGGCCGGCCTGTCCATGGGAGGCGCGCTCGCGCTCGACGCGGCGGCGCACCGCCCGGTGGCGGGTTCGACCGTGGTCAACCCGGCCCTGGCCTTCGGACAGCCGCTGGCCCACGCCGCTCCCCTGCTGCGCTGGTTCGTCCCCTCCACCACCCCCGTGGCGGACGACGCGGCCGCACCGGTGAGCGAGCACGCCTACCCCGCACGCCCGTCGGCGGGGTCGCCGAGCTCGGCCGCATCCAGCGCGCCGCCGTGCGCGGACTGCCGCGCATCACCGCCGACGTCGTCTCCTACTGGTCCCCGCAGGACCATGTGGTCCCGCATCAGGCCCAGCGGCGTCTGCGGGCAGGCCTGACACGGGCCGCGTTCGAACAGGTCCGACTGGAGCGTAGCTATCACGTCGCGACCATGGACCACGACCTCCCGCTCATCGTGGAGCACAGCGCCGCGTTCGTGGACCGTGTCTGCCGGCAGGCGGCTGAGCGGCGATGAGTCACCCGCACGACGAGCCCGAGGACCAGGACGCGGCGTGGGCGGACATCGTCGCCCGTCTGCGTCCGGACCTGCCCGCCGCTCCCCCGCAGGGCAGGGATGCTCCCCCACACGGCGGTGACGACTCCGCCCCGCCGTGGCCCGTGCTGCACCCTGACCCGGTCGCCGACGACGACCTGCCCGGCGAGTTCGTGCCCCCGGAGCCGCCCCCGCTGCTCAGCGGCCGCCCCACCGTCGTGCTGTCCGCGCTCGCCCTGGTCCTGCCGGTCCTGGCGCTGTTGCTGGTGGCCGCCTTCCGTGTCGGACTGCCCGGGTGGACGTCGGCAGCGCTCGTCCTGGTGGCGGTCTGCGGCGGTGCGGGCCTGTTCCTGCAGCTGCCGCGCCGGGGCGACGGCCGCGGCGACCGCCTGGACCGCGGCGCCCAGGTCTGAGGCCCCCGCCGGCCTGGCGCGAGTGGCGCGACGGGGTCTGACGCCGTGGCATCCGGAGGCGAGGCCACACGGTCCCGGCTCGGGGCAACGGAGGCACGCCGATCTCCCTCCCACGCGGATTCACCCGAGACTCCGGGTATCGTAGACTCGACCCCGTGTGATCCCCGCCACGTCCCCGGCGAGGGTCCGTCCCTCTGCGCCACCCACTCAGGAGCCCCCATGCAGCAGATCAGCACTCCTCCCGCCCCGGCGCTGCCGGCCGACTCGAACATCACCGACCTGCTCGAGCGGCAGGTGCGCGAACGCAGCCACGGCGTCCTGTTCTCCGTGCCCGTCGGCGAATCGGCCTGGCGCGACGTTACGGCCCGGGAGTTCCGAGACCGGGCGCGCGAGCTGGCCAAGGGACTGATCGCCTCCGGCATCGGCCAGGGTGACCGCGTGGGCCTCATGGCGTCCACCCGCTACGAGTGGACGCTCGTGGACTTCGCCATCTGGTATGCGGGCGCCGTGACCGTCCCGATCTACGAGACCTCCTCCGCCTCGCAGGTCGCATGGATCGTCGAGGACGCCGAGGTCAAGGCCGTCGTCGCCGAGAACGCGGACCGCCGCAAGACGGTCTCCGACGCGGTCCACCGTGAGTCCCTGCCGGAGCTGAAGGGCATGTGGGTCATGGACCCGGAGTCCGGGCTGCCCGGCACCGGCCTGGACGAGCTGGCCGAGGCCGGCCGCGACGTCTCGGACGAGGAGGTAGAGTCCCGCCGCTCCCACGCCGTCCTCGAGGACCTGGCGACGATCATCTACACCTCCGGCACCACGGGCAAGCCGAAGGGCTGCCTCCTGACCCACGGCAACTTCGCCGAGCTGTGCCACCAGGCGCTGGAGAGCTCGCTGGGCACCATCGTGAATGAGCGCGAGTCCACCGTGCTCTTCATCCCGCTGGCCCACGTGTTCGCCCGCTTCGTGTCCGTGCTGACCGTCGCCGCCGGCGCGCGCTGCGGCCACACCTCAGACCTGAAGAAGCTCACCGGCGTCCTGCAGTCCTTCAAGCCCTCCTTCCTGCTCGCGGTGCCCCGCGTGTTCGAGAAGGTCTACAACGCCTCACTGCTCAAGGCGCAGGACGGCGGCAAGGGCGAGATCTTCGAGAAGGGCGCCGCCGTGGCGATCGCCTACTCCAAGGCGCTGGACGCCGGGAAGGTGCCGCTGGCGCTCAAGGCCAAGCGCGCCCTGTTCTCCAAGCTGCTCTACGGCAAGATCCGCGCGGCCATGGGCGGTGAGCTCCAGTACGCCGTCTCCGGCGGCGGCCCGCTGTCCACCGAGCTGGCGCACTTCTTCCGCGGCATCGGGCTGACCGTCCTGGAGGGCTACGGCCTGACCGAGACCACCGCGCCGATCACCGTGAACATCCCCGGCGACCTGCGGATCGGCACCGTCGGCCAGCCGCTGGGCGGCAACGCGGTGAAGATCGCGGCGGACGGCGAGATCCTGGCCAAGGGCGTGTGCGTGATGACCGGCTATCACAACCGGGACGACGCCAACGCCGAGTCCTTCGACGAGGAGGGCTGGTTCCGCACCGGAGACCTCGGCACGCTGGACGAGGACGGCTATCTGAAGATCACCGGCCGCAAGAAGGAGATCCTCGTGACCGCCGGCGGCAAGAACGTGGCCCCGGCGCAGATGGAGGACCTCATCCGCTCCGACGCCCTGGTCTCCCAGGTGATGGTCGTCGGCGACGGGAAGCCGTTCGTCGCCGCCGTCGTCACCCTGGACGCGGACACCCTGCCCGGCTGGCTCTCCTCCCACGGACTCGACGCGGGCATGTCCGTGGCCGAGGCCGCCCAGGACGAGAAGGGCCGGGCGCACATCGCCGAGGTGGTGGAGCGCACGAACCGGACCGTCTCCCGGGCCGAGTCCATCCGCGAGTTCCGGATCCTGGACCGCGACTTCACCCTCGAGGACGGCCACATGACCCCGTCCCTGAAGATGCGCCGCGCCGCGATCATGAAGGACTTCCAGTCCGAGATCGACGAGATCTACGGGGGCTCCGCACCTCAGCAGGGCTGACACCGCAGAGCCCGGCCGAGGGCAGGATCCGCGCCGGGCACGAGGGCCCCGGACCGTGCGGTCCGGGGCCCTCGTGCGTGCACGGCGGAGGACCGGTGTGCGTGCACGGCGGAGAGACGGTGTGCGTGCACGGCGGAGAGACGGGCCTGAGGCACGACGACGGCCCCCTCACCCCCGCCTGTCCTCCCCGCCCGGGCTGCGGCCGCGGCCCGGGGGTCGGCTCAGAGCAGACCGGAGTCGGGGACGTCGAGCCCCAGCAGCGCGTTCTCCACGACCTCAGACAGGGCCGGGTGGATCCAGTACTGGCCGCGGGCCATCGTGTGGGCGTCGAGGCCGAAGGACATGGCCTGCACGAGCGGCTGGATGAGGTTCGCCGCCTCGTGCCCGACCAGGTGGGCGCCGAGCAGCCGCCCGGTGCGGCGGTCGGCGACCAGCTTGCACAGGCCGGTCTCGTCGTTCATGGCCCAGCCGTAGGCGACGTCCCCGAACTCCTGCTCCTTCACGGTGACGTTCTCCGCGCCGACCGCGGCCGCGGCCTGCTCCTCCGTGAGCCCGGCGGAGGCCACCTGCGGGCGGGAGAACACGGCTGCCGGTACGGGCGTCAGGCGGTTCTCCCGCAGGTCCTCCGGATGCACCAGGTTGTGCGCCACGACCCGGGCCTCGTGGTTCGCGACGTGCTTGAGCTGCCACGCGTTGGCCGCATCTCCCAGACCCCAGAGTCCGTCCACGGGCTCACCGTCGGACAGCAGTCGCTGGCAGGCGTCCACGGCCAGCACCCCGCTGTCGGTGACGTCCAGCCCGGCGGCGGCGACGTCCAGGGTGTCCACGTTCGGGGTGCGGCCCGTGGCCATGAGCACCACGTCCGCCTCGAGCTCGAGGACGTCGTCCGCGGCCGCGCCGTCAGCGGTGTCGCGGACGCCTTCCCCCGGTGCTTCGGTGCCCGACGGTGCGCCGGGGCGATCCGGCGAGGCCGCGCTGCGGTGACGCGCGAAGCGGACGGTGACGGGGCCGTCGTCGTGCCCGGGGAGGATCTCCACCGGCTCCCAGCCGGTGCGCAGGTCCCAGGTGCGGGAGGCCGACTCCGTGAAGCGCGCCGAGATGGAGGCGTCATGGGAGGTCAGCAGCCGCTCGCCGCGGATCACCTCGACCACCTCGGATCCCAGACCATCGAACACGGCGGCGAACTCGACGGCGACGAAGCCTCCCCCGACCACCACCACGCGGCGCGGCAGCTCCGGAAGGCGCATGACGGTGTCCGAGGTGTGCACGGCGGGCAGGTCGATCCCCGGGATGTCCGGCAGCGACGGGCGGGAGCCGGCGGCCACCACGATCTGGTCCGCGGTGAGGACCCGGCCGGAGTCCGTGGTGAGCTCCTTCGGCCCGGTGAAGCGGATCCGCTCCTGCACCACCGTGGTGTGCTCCAGCTCGTCCCGGCGGTAGCGCAGGCCGCCCTCGCTGATCGCGTCGATGCGGCCGAAGATGCGGTCCCGCAGCGCCGGGAAGTCCACCCCGTCGCGGCGCAGGTCCACGTCCACGCGGGCCGCCTCGTCCCGGGCGCCGCCCAGGGACGCCGGGTAGGCGTACATCTTCGTGGGGATGCAGCCGACGTTCAGGCAGGTGCCCCCGAAGGTGCCGGCGTCCACGACGGCCACGCGGCGGCCCTCCCAGGCCTCGGTGATCAGGGAGTTGCCGGAGCCGGACCCGATGATCAGCAGGTCGAAGTGCTCGGGGGCGGGTGCGGTCTCGGTCGGTGCTGCGGCGGTGTCGGCCATGTCTGCCAGCATAGGCCGCAGACGCCGCGGGGCGGGCACCGGGGTCCCCGGTGCCCGCCCCGTGGACGGCGTGCCCTGTGCGGGGCGCGGCTCAGCCCTCGTCGATGACCACGATCAGGTCGCCGCCGTTGACCGGGGTCACGCCGTCGAGGACGACGCGCTTGACGGTGCCGCCCACCGGGGTGGTGATCGCGGCCTCCATCTTCATCGCCTCGATGGTGGCGACCGGGTCGCCGGCCTGGACGGTGTCGCCCTCGGCGACCTGGACGCTGACGGAGCCCGCGAACGGCGCCGGGATCTGGCCGGCCACGGAGGAGTCGGCCTTCTCGGCGGTGCGCACGGAGGACTCCACGGAGAGGTCGCGGACCATCACCTGACGCATCTGGCCGTTGAGCGTGAGCATGACGGTGCGCATGCCCTTCTCGTCCGGCTCGGACACGGACTGCAGCACCGCCAGCAGGCGGACGCCGCGGCCCAGGGAGATGACGTGCTCACGTCCCGGGACCAGTCCGTAGAGGAAGTCGCGGGTGTGCAGCGTGGACGTGTCCCCGAACTCCTCGCGGTGGGCCTCGTACTCCTTGGTCGGCGCCGGGAAGAGCAGGCGGTTCAGGACGTCGCGGCGGGTCTGCCCGGACTCGGCCAGCAGTGACCGGTCCTCATCCGAGATGTCCTCCATGCCGGTGCCCTCACGGCGGCCCTGCAGGGCCTTCGTGCGGAACGGCTCCGGCCAGCCTCCGGGCGGATCGCCCAGCTCACCGCGCAGGAACCCGACCACGGAGTCCGGGATGTCGAAGTCGTTCGGACGCTCCGCGAACTCCTTCGGGTCCACGTCCCGGCCCACGAGCTGCAGGGCCAGGTCGCCCACGACCTTGGAGGACGGGGTCACCTTCACGAGGTGGCCGAGCATGTCGTCCGCCGCGGCGTACATGGACTCGATCTGCTCGAAGCGCTCGCCCAGCCCGAGGGCGATCGCCTGCGTGCGCAGGTTGGACAGCTGGCGCCCGGGATCTCGTGCTGGTACACGCGGCCGGTCGGGGCCTTGAGGCCGGCCTCGAACGGCGCGTAGATCGCGCGCACGGACTCCCAGTAGGGCTCCATGGCCGCGGCGGCGTCCAGGGTGAGGCCCGTGTCCCGCTGGGTGTGCTCGAGTGCGGCCACGAGGGCGGACATCGGAACCTGGCTGGTGGTGCCCGCCATGGAGGCGGTCGCCACGTCCACGGCGTCCACCCCGGCCTCTGCCGCGGCGAGGAGGGTCGCCAGCTGGCCACCGGCCGTGTCGTGCGTGTGCAGGTGCACCGGCAGGTCGAACTCGGCGCGCAGGGCGGTGACGAGCTCGCGGGCGGCGGCCGGACGCAGCAGGCCGGCCATGTCCTTGATCGCGAGGATGTGCGCCCCCGCGTCCACCATCTGCCGGGCCAGGCCCATGTAGTAGTCGAGGGTGTACAGCTTCTCGGCCGGGTCGGACATGTTGCCGGTGTAGCAGAGGGCGGCCTCCGCCACGGCCGTGCCGGTGGCGCGGACGGCCTCGATCGCCGGGGTGATCTGCGAGACGTCGTTGAGGGCGTCGAAGATGCGGAAGATGTCCACGCCGGACTCGGCGGCCTCGGCCACGAAGGCGTCGGTCACCTCGGTCGGGTACGGGGTGTAGCCCACGGTGTTGCGGCCGCGCAGGAGCATCTGGATCGGGATGTTCGGCATCTCGGCGCGGAGCAGCTCGAGCCGCTTCCAGGGGTCCTCCGCCAGGAAGCGCAGGGCCACGTCGTACGTGGCGCCGCCCCAGGCCTCGACCGAGAGCAGGCCCGGCAGGGTGTGCGCCACGGCCGGTGCCGCGGCGAGCAGGTCACGGGTGCGCACGCGGGTGGCCAGCAGGGACTGGTGGGCGTCACGGAACGTGGTGTCCGTGACGGCCAGGGCGGTCTGCTCGCGCAGCGCCGCGGCGAAGCCCTCCGGCCCCTTCTCCTGGAGCACCTGGCGCCAGCCGGACGGCGGGACCGCCTCCGGGCTGCGGGACGGACCGTCGAACGGCGAGCGGTCCGGCTCCTGCGACTTGTCCCCCGGGTGGGCCGGCAGGCGGTCACGCGGGTCGATGCCGTCGATCCGCTCCCCGTGCGGCCGATTGACCGTCACGTCGGACAGGTACTGCAGCACCTTGGTGCCGCGGTCCTGCGAGCGGTTGACCTGCGCCAGCTCGGGGTGGGCGTCGATGAAGTCGGTGGCCACGTCCCCGGAGAGGAACTGAGGGTCGTCCAGCACGTTCATCAGGAACGGGATGTTGGTGGCCACGCCGCGGATGCGGAACTCGGCCAGCGCACGGCGGGCACGGTGCACGGCCGTGAGGTAGTCGCGGCCACGGCAGGTGAGCTTCACCAGCATCGAGTCGAAGTGCGGGGACACCTCGGCGCCGGCGTAGATGGTGCCGCCGTCCAGGCGCACGCCGGAGCCGCCGGCGGAGCGGTAGGCGGTGATGGTGCCGGTGTCCGGGCGGAAACCGTTGGCCGGGTCCTCCGTGGTGATGCGGCACTGCATGGCGAAGCCGCGCAGGCGCAGGGAGTCCTGGGTGATGCCCAGCTCCGGGAGGGTGGCGCCGGCGGCGATGCGCAGCTGGGCTCCCACAAGGTCGACGTCCGTGACCTCCTCGGTCACGGTGTGCTCCACCTGGATGCGCGGGTTCATCTCGATGAACACGTGCTGGCCGGCCCGCTCGCCGGCGGTGTCCACGAGGAACTCGACGGTGCCGGCGTTGACGTAGCCCATCTCCTTGGCGAAGGCCACGGCGTCGCGGTAGAGAGCCTGGCGGATCTCCTCGTCCAGGTGCGGGGCCGGGGCCATCTCCACCACCTTCTGGTGGCGGCGCTGCAGGGAGCAGTCACGCTCGAAGAGGTGGACCACGTTGCCGGCGCCGTCGGCGAGGATCTGCACCTCGATGTGGCGCGGACGGAGCACGGCCTGCTCCAGGAAGACGGTGGGGTCGCCGAAGGCGGTGTCGGCCTCGCGCATGGCGGCCTCGAGGGAGCCCTTGAGGTCCTCGCGCTTCTCCACGCGGCGCATGCCGCGACCGCCGCCGCCGGCGACGGCCTTGACGAAGATCGGGAAGCCGATCTCCTCGGCCTGCTCGAGCAGCCAGTCCACGTCCGCGGACGGCTCCGACGAGGCCAGGGTCGGGATGCCCGCGCGCTTGGCGGCACGGAGGGCCTCGACCTTGTTGCCGGTCAGCTCCAGCACGTCGGCCGGCGGTCCCACGAAGGTGATGCCGTTCTCCGCGGCGGCGCGGGCCAGGCCGGCGTTCTCGGACAGGAAGCCGTAGCCCGGGTAGATGGCCTCGGCACCGGCGTCCTTGGCGACGCGGATGATCTCGTCCACGTCCAGATAGGCGCGGACCGGATGGCCCTCCTCGCCGATGCGGTAGGCCTCGTCGGCCTTCTGGCGGTGGATGGAGTTGCGGTCCTCATAGGGGAAGACGCCCACGGTCTTCGCACCCAGCTCGAAGCAGGCGCGGAACGCGCGGACGGCGATCTCGCCGCGGTTGGCGACGAGCACCTTGGAGAAGACGGGAGAGGTTTCGGCGTTGGCGGCGGCCGCGTCGTTGCGGCCGGCGGTGTTCTCGGCAGAGTCGCTCATGCAGGCAGTGTGCCACAACACGTGGACGTCCTCGGTCATGCGACGACGGATCCGCCCGGACACGCGCCTGCCCCACGTCACATTCGCGGTGACATGGGGCAGGACCGACCGAGGAGGCGAACGGCGGTGACGTCAGGAGGCGCTCTGCTGACGGCGCGCGCGGCGGCGGGCGGACAGCTCGTCGCCCGGGAACTGCTCGGCCTGCCGCAGATGCTCGCTGGGCAGCTCGGCGAGGGTGCCCTCGACCTCGCGCCAGACACGGCCCACGGCGATGCCGAAGACGCCCTGGCCGCCCTGGACCAGGTCGATGACCTCGTCAGCGGAGGTGCACTCGTACACGGACGCCCCGTCGCTCATCAGGGTGATCTGGGCGAGGTCCTCCACGCCGCGCTCGCGCAGGTGGCCGACGGCCGTGCGGATCTGCTGGAGCGAGACGCCGGTGTCCAGCAGGCGCTTGACGACCTTGAGCACCAGGATGTCGCGGAACGAGTAAAGCCGCTGCGAGCCGGAGCCCGCGGCGGTGCGGACGGTGGGCACCACCAGGTCGGTGCGCGCCCAGTAGTCGAGCTGCCGGTAGGTGATGCCGGCGGCCTTGCACGCGGTCGGGCCGCGGTAGCCGGCCTCTTCGTCCAGCTGCGGCATGTCGTCGGTGAAGAGGATGCCTTGGTGGGAGCCGACCGGGGTGGGCCGACCAGAACCTGCATGGGGTGTCACGAGTGAGCCCTCCTGGTCTCGGTTCCGCCTCGGGGGAAGTGGGTGCCGATGTCCCCGTCCGACCCTCCGGTGACCGTGGAGGATCAGGGTGGCGACGCCGACGGCGCGGAACCCTTCTCCATGCAAGGTACGGTCCCGGGCGTCCCCGGTCAAAGACCCGGCACCCCATGAGGACGGCGTGTCGCGAAGCTCAGGCGAAGTCGTCCGGGTCCACGTCCTCCAGGAACCTGCGGAAGGACTCGAGGTCGTCGGAGTGGTGGTCCGCCACCGGCACGCCGAGCTCGTCCACCACCGACTGCGGTGCCAGCACGGGTGCCTCCGCCCGGAGGGCGACGGCGACGGCGTCGGAGGGCCGGGCGTCCAGCACGGACCCGTCGGCCAGCACGAGCTCGCCGAGGACCGCCTCTCCCCGGGTCCCCGTGATCCGTGCGGCGGCGACCGTGCCGCCGAGGGCGGTCACCGCGGCGAGCAGCAGGTCGTGGGTGAGCGGCCGGGGTGGGGTCACGTCGTCCAGGACGAGCGCCACCGCGGTGGCCTCGGCGGCACCCACCCACACTGGGACGACCCGGTCCCCGGCGGGGGTCAGCAGCAGCAGGGCGTGGTTCTGGGCGGGCAGGTCCACGCGGACGCCCAGGACGGTCAGGGGGACGTCCTCCCCGGAGGCGGGGCTCACCGCTGCGGTCCCGACGTGAACGCCTCGACGCCGTCCGTGAGGAGGGCGGTGTGGAGGCTGAGCATCGCCTCGCCGAGGCGGCGGGCGGTCTCTGGCGGCGCGGCTGCGGGGAGTCCTCGTCCCCGGCGCGTGGCCAGGGGCGTGACGGCCTGCTGGAGGATGCCCAGCTCCCGGTCTGGCCG
>NZ_JBNFOB010000038.1:0-12702 GCF_057364565.1 Micrococcus sp. LASM2_SD2
CGCCGCCCCTCCTGCACGGAGGGCGGCGGGCCGCCGTCGTCGTGGGCGCTGGGGCCGACTCCGGTGCACGACCGCTCTTCATCCCCCAGTGCAGGGAGCGGCTAACCCTTGGGCCAGACGGGCCTCGGGCGTGTCTGACAATGAAGCCGGGGGCGCCCAGCACCCTCGACGACACGTCCCGGTTCCAGATGCTCTCCCACGCCCCCACAGGCCGGCAGGGCCGGCTGTTCGCCGATGCCCGCATGATGCCATCATCCACCGGTACAGGTGCCTCGATCCCCTGACGGGACCTGCCCGAGGTCTACGGCCCTGGCAGAGAAGTGTGGACCTGGCACCGGCGTATGACCGACCAGGGCACCTGGAAGACGATGCTGGCAACACCGACCCCCTGCAGCGAAGGCCGGAGGCCTGATCGATGAGTCGGCCTCGGTGGACTCCACGATCGCCCACGCACATCAGCACGCCACGAACACCACCCGGCTCACAAGGGGATGGATCGAAGGACAGGAATCCGCGTGAAGGACCCCGCCGACCACGCCATTGGGCGCTCACGGGGCGGGCTGAGCACGAGACTGGCCCATGCTGCTGGCTCTGCCGGGTCCGTTGCGCGTGGCCCGGCCGGCAGGGCCGGCCCCGGACCTGCCCCGAGGCGGTGCTGGGCGACAAGGCGTACTCATCGCGGGCGATCGGCACCCATCCGCGCGCTCGTGGCCTCAAGGCCGTCATCTCCGAGCCGGCTGACCAGCAGGGCCACCGCAGACGCCGCGGCTCAGCCGGCGGCCCACCCGTGGGCCTGGACTCGGCGGCTTACAAGGGCCAGAACGTGATCGAGGGCCAGTACGCGCTCCTGAAGCAGTGGCCGGGCCTGGCGAGCAGGTACGACAAGGACACGATCGTCTACCGGGCTGCCGTGGTCCTGAATGCTGTGCTCGCGTGGTCGAAGGCATTCTCAGACACGCCCTCGTAGCGTGTTCGAACTGATCAACGATCCAGGTCAAGTGCTCGAGAGGCTCGGCGAGGCTCAGCACCGGCAGGAATGACCGTGAGGACCTGGACAGAGAGGATCCCCCAAAGTGCACATCGTGAAGAGGCGTGAGTGATGTAGTGCTCTTCAGCTGGCACTGGTTGATACTGGTCGACGAGGCTTCAGACCGGTCTGGTGATGCCCTCCGATGACTCCTGAAGCCAGCTCTCGGGCGAATCCTCACATCGGGACGCCGAGACCCTTGGGGAGTCCAAGGATGGGACGTCTCGACGCCTGATCTGTCGGGGCTGCAGAGGAGCAAGAGGCCTGGGCCTCAAGCCAGCTGAAGACCGGTCAAGCAGGTGGGGTCGTCGGGGCGGGTCGAGATGGCCTTTTCCGCGGTGCGGCCTTCAGCTGAGACCGTGAGAGTGGCGTCAATTCCACGCGGCAGCCAGACCCCGACGAATCCGTTGTCGTGAGTCGTCAGCGTTTCATCGAGGATGGTCTCCCCGGACGTCGCCTCGACCACGGTGACGTGGACGTCCGTATTGGCGAGTTCGCCGTTGCACGTAGTGAGGCTGTGGAAGTAGCATTCGTGAGTCTGGCTGCGATACGGGGCGATAGAGACGTAGAATTCGTCTTCTGGCATCGGCAGGGTGGTCTGATTGTTCTGATCGTCGGTCAGTACAAGCTGGTCCGGTTCAATCGAAGCGATGAATTCAGACGAGCGATCTGTCATCTTCGTTGAGTCGAGGCGTTCGATGATCTCGCGAGCATTCAATCCGTCTAGATTGTGCTCGACCACCAGTGAGTGATCGGATCCTGGATCAGCGGACGGTTCCGCATCAGCACAGCCGCTGAGCAGGAGGACGGCGCCCGTTGCCAGACTGGTGAAGGCCGCGCAGATTCTCAGGCGGGTCCTGGAGGACTGGATCGGAGCAACAATGGCAAGTGGCATGCTCAACTCTCTTCTCAGGTGAACGTGTTCATGTCGTCAGGTTGGACCGAAGGCATCCGAGTTCGCCGGTGTCACGGGCTCGACGACGTGCGACGCACGCCCGCCCGGAGACATCGAGAGCCTTGTCCTGATCTGGGGCCAACCGGTCCGAGGCACCCTGTGTTGACGACATCGGAGGGTGTCAGGAGCGCACGAAACGATTGATGGCGTCGCTGGCCTCCTGGATCGTGGCGATGGCCGCGTCTTCATCGCCTTTCCTGACGGCGTCGGGCACGCACTGCTTGGGGTGGTCATCGAGCAGACCGGCCGCCACTTCTTGCAGGGCGCGGGTGAGGGCCGAGACCTGGGCGAGGATGTCGATGCAGTACTTTTCGTCGTCGATCATCGTCGTGATGCCGCGGGCTTGGCCTTCGATACGCTTCATGCGGTTGCGGTAGCGGTCCTTGTCACCGATGTAGCCGTGCCGATGGGCTCCGGTGTCGGTGCCGGTCTCATCGGCTGCAGTGTCAGTGGTCACGGGTGTGTCCTTCACTTCTGGTGCTCCAGGACGGAGCGGGTGCTGGCAGCTGGGGCGAGGTCGATGCGACGCGGCAGCTGGGCGTTGAGCGCGACGACGACGGTGGAGATCGACATCAGGATCGCGCCTACTGACATCGGCATGACGAAGCCGACGGGTGCGAGCACGCCAGCCGCGAGCGGCACGGAGAGCACGTTGTACCCTGCAGCCCACCACAGGTTCTGCTTCATTTTGCGGTATGCGGCGCGGGAGAGCTGGATCACCGAGAGCACGCTGCGCGGGTCGGAGCTGGCGAGGATGACACCTGCAGAGGCGATGGCGACGTCGGTGCCGGCCCCGATGGCGATGCCGACGTCGGCCTGGGCCAGGGCAGGGGCGTCGTTGACGCCGTCGCCGACCATGGCGACCTCCTTGCCCTCCTTCTGCAGCTGGTCGACCTTGGCGGATTTGTCCTCGGGGCGGACGCCGGCGAAGACCCGGTCGATGCCGAGCTCTCTTCCCACCTCGTTCGCCACGGCTTCCGCGTCGCCGGTGATCATGACGACCTCGACGCCGAGCTGATGGAGCGCATCGACGGCATCGCGGGACTCTGGGCGAATCTCGTCGGCGAGCTTGAGACCGCCGATGACCTTGCCGTCGCGGAGGACGTGCAGGATGATCGCACCCTCTGCCCGCCATTCGTCGGCGACACCGATCTCGTCCTGCCCGGTCTCCTCGAGCAGACGGGGTCCGCCGACGCGGATCTCGTGATCGGCCACCGTCGCGGTGACGCCGACCGCCGGGGAGGAGGTGAACCCGCTGGCCGGTTCGACGGCGAGGCCCTTCTCCTTGGCGGCGGTGACGATGGACCGGGCGAGGGGGTGCTCACTGTCGGCCTCGGCGGAGGCGGCCAGGGCGAGGACCTGTTCGGCATTCACGCCGCCGGTCGGCTCCACGCCGATGACGGTGGGCTCGCCCTTGGTCAAGGTGCCGGTCTTGTCGAAGAGCACCGCGTCGACCTGGCGCATGGACTCCAGGGCGAGGCGGTCCTTGATCAGGACCCCGCCGCGGGCGGCGCGCGCGGTGGCGATGGACACGACCAGAGGGATCGCCAGACCCAGCGCATGGGGGCAGGCGATGACGAGGACCGTGATGGTGCGAACGACCGCGTCGTCGGGGAGCCCGAAGAGCGTCCAGACGACGGCGGTGATCAGCGCAGCTCCGAGGGCGAACCAGAACAGCAGGGCGGCAGCCCGGTCGGCGATGCGCTGGGCGCGGGAGGATGAGCCCTGCGCCTCGGCGACGAGCCTGTTGATGCCCGCCAGAGCCGTGTCGTCGCCGGTGGCGGTGATCTCTACGCGCAGGCCGGAGTCGGTGGCCACGGTGCCGGCGGTGACGTTCTCGCCCTCCCCGCGGGTGACGGGGCGTGATTCTCCGGTGATCATGGACTCGTCCATGTCGGCGCGGCCGTCGACGATGGTGCCGTCGGCGGGGACGCTGCCGCCGGGCCGGACGATGACGACGTCGCCGACGCGCAGCTCTGCCGGGTCGACCTTGACGACGTCGTCTCCCTCTATCCGCTCAGCCTCGTCAGGGAGCAGCGCGGCGAGGGAGTCCAACGCCGAGGTGGTCTGGGCCAGTGAGCGCATCTCGATCCAGTGGCCCAGCAGCATGATGACGATCAGCAGCGCCAACTCCCACCAGAACTCGAGCTCGGGGTGGACGAGACCGACAGTGGCGGCCCAGGAGGCGAGGAACGCGACGGTGATGCCGAGCGCGATGAGCAGCATCATCCCCGGCTGGCGGCTTTTCAGCTCGCTGACAGCACCGGTGAGGAACGGTGTGCCGCCCCAGGCGTACATGACGGAGCCGAGGACTGCGGCGACCCAGCCCGCCCAGCTGGGGACCGAGTAGCCCAGGAGCATGGCGAACATGGGGGAGAACGCGACCACCGGGATGGCGATGATCAGGTTGATCCAGAACAGCCGCCGGAACTGGCCGACGTGGTCGCCGTGGCCCGCGTGACCACCGCCGTGATGACCGTGCCCGGCGTGGTCACCGTGTTCCATGGTGTGGTCTTCGTTCTCGGCGCGCGAGTCATCACGGTGGCCGGACTCGGTGGTCGCGACGCCGTCGTGGTCATGGTGATGCGTGGTCGGGTCCGTCATGCTCTTCGCTTCCCCTCGTCATTCCCCGATCTTTCCTTCGATCGGGTCGTATGTCGCCGCGGACCTTCAGCGCGCCCGCGGCGATCGGCTCAGGAGGCCGGCTTGAGCTCGCTCTCGACGACCCACTTGTGGTTGGTCATCGTCATGCCGTCGGACTCGTAATCGACCATGTAGACGGTCTCCTCGGTGGAGGAGGCGATGGTCGCCTTCGCGCCCTTCATGCCTTCCATGTGTTCGGCCTCGAGAGTGACCTCGGTGCCGTCGGCCAGACGTTCCTCTCCGGCGTCCTTGATCTCCTGCTGGACGACCCACTTGTGATCCTTGACCGGCTCCCCGCCTGTGGACGGCGTGAAGTTCACCGCATAGGTGTACGTGTCGTACGCGCCGGCGATCGTCGCGTTCGCACCGTCCATGCCCTCCATGTGGTCGGCGGTGAGCGTGACCTCGGTGCCGACCGGGTATGTGGGCGACGCAGCCGTCTCGATGCCCTCTGGGGCGGGGCCGCCGTCCATCGGATGCTCCATCCCGCCGCTGTCAGAGCTGCTGCCGTGGCCCTCGTGGTGGCCGGTCGTCGAGGGGGTTGCTTGGTCCTGGTCACCGCCGGTGCTGCAGCCGGTGAGGACGAGCGCTCCTCCGAGCACTCCTGCGGCGACGGTGGTGATGAGGCGCTGACGCATGAAGTCTCCTGTTCCTTCTGGTCCAGTCAACGCTATACCCCTCCGGGGTATCAAGCGAATGACGATCGGCAGGCGTGGAATCGCCCGGCTGAGATCCAATCGACCCGGGGTGGTAGCCCTGAGGCTGCGATGGAGAACATCGGCTCGGCGGCTCTGGTCGCAGATGGAGTCGAGGCCCGAACGGACGGGTTCACCTCACTCGCCGTCGTGACGGGATCGGCTGCGTCGTCTCGTGGACATTGCCCTGGTGGGAAGACGACCCCCGTACCACCGATCACCGAGGAGAAATCGGTCTTGTACGGTTGCATCGTCGGGCGTCCGATCGGGACAGAGATCCTGAGAGCCGGCGGAAGTTCTGCGACTATCGCCAGGCAGAGCGAAGCACGTCTCAGTAGGCGCTCCGTCAGATCGCCGCGAAGGCCTGATCCACGGGACCCGCCCGCGCGGGTCACCGCCGGCGTCCCGCCCGGGGGTGGACCCGCGGAGTACGCTGGTCGGACCATGGAACATCTGCCCCCCACGAGCCCCGGCGCCCCGCTGCTGCCGCAGATCGCCCGCCCGGCGGACCTGTCGGCCCTCACGGAGGACCAGTTGACCGCGCTGGCGGCGGAGATCCGCGCCTACCTGATCGCCCACGTCTCCAAGACGGGCGGCCACCTCGGACCGAACCTCGGCGTCGTCGAGCTGACGATGGCGATCCACCGGGTGTTCGAGTCGCCGAAGGACGCGGTCGTGTTCGACACTGGCCATCAGTCCTACGTGCACAAGCTGCTCACCGGCCGGCAGGACTTCTCCCGGCTGCGCCAGGAGGGCGGGCTCTCCGGCTACGGGGACCGCACCGAGTCGGCGCACGACGTGGTCGAGTCCTCGCATGCCTCGTCCTCGCTGTCCTGGGCGGACGGCATTTCCCGCGCCTGGCGGCTGACCGGGCAGGGGGACCGCACGGTGGTGGCCGTGATCGGAGACGGCGCCCTGACCGGCGGCATGGCCTGGGAGGCGGTGAACAACATCGCCGCGGACCGGGACCGGCGCGTGGTGATCGTGGTCAACGACAACGGCCGCTCCTACGCCCCGACGGTCGGCGGCATCGCCAACCACCTCACCGGGCTGCGCCGCAGCGTGCTGGACAAGGTCCGCACGCACCGCCGCTACGAGGAGGCCCTGGACACCATGAAGGGCCGCCTGAAGTCCGCCGGCGCCCCGGGCGACGTGGTCTACCGCGGCCTGCACGCGGCCAAGAAGGGCCTGAAGGACCTCTGGGCCCCGCAGGGCCTGTTCGAGGACCTGGGCGTGAAGTACATCGGCCCGGTGGACGGGCATGACCTGCGCGCCATGGAGGAGGCCCTCCGGGACGCCGACGCCTACGGCGGTCCCGTGCTGGTGCACGCCATGACGGAGAAGGGCCACGGCTTCGCCCCGGCGCTGGCGCACCTGGACGACCAGTTCCACGCCGTCGGCCAGATCGATCCGGTCACCGGGGAGTCCCTCGGCGCCTCCGGTGCCCCCTCCTGGACGTCCGTGTTCGGCGAGGAGATGGTGTCCCTGGCCGAGGAGCGCGAGGACATCGTGGCGATCACCGCGGCCATGCAGAACCCGGTGGGTCTGGGACCGATGGCCGCCCGCTTCCCGGAGCGCGTGTTCGACGTCGGCATCGCCGAGCAGCACGCCACGGCCTCCGCCGCCGGCATGGCGTTCGGCGGCCTGCACCCGGTGGTCGCTATCTACGCCACTTTCCTGAACCGTGCCTACGACCAGATGCTCATGGACGTCGGCCTGCACCGCGCCGGCGTGACCTTCGTGCTGGACCGGGCGGGCGTCACCGGCCCGGACGGGCCGAGCCACCACGGCATGTGGGACATGGCGCTGCTGCAGTCCGTGCCGGGCCTGCGCATGGCCGCCCCACGTGACGCCGAGCGCCTGCGTGAGGAGCTGCGCGAGGCCGTGACCGTGGAGGACGCGCCCACCGTGGTGCGCTTCGCCAAGGGCTCGGTCGGCGAGCCCGTCGACGCCGTGGAGCGCCTGGCGGACGGCACGGACGTGCTGGCCCGTCTGGGCGAGGCCTCGGATGTGCCCGGGGCCGAGCGGGACGTGCTGATCGTGGCCGTGGGCTCCTTCGCCGAGCTCGGCCTGGACGTGGCGCGCCGGCTGTCCCAGCAGGGCATCTCCGCGACCGTGGTGGACCCGCGCTGGGTGCTGCCGGTGGCCGACTCCGTGGTGAGGCTCGCCGCCGCGCACCGGATCGTGGTCTGCCTGGAGGACGGGGTGAAGGCCGGCGGCGTGGGCTCGCGCATCCGGCAGGTCATGCGCGCCGCCGGCGTGGACACCGCGCTGAACGAGGTTGGCCTGCCGGTCGAGTTCCTCGCCCAGGGCACCCGCGCCGAGGTGCTCGCCCGTGTGGGGCTCACCGCCCAGCAGATCACCCGGGACACCGTGGCCCAGGTCCTGGGCTCCAAGGTCCCCTATGCCCGCTCCGCGGACGCCCAGACCGGCTCCCTGCCGCAGCTGGGCCACCACGACGACGGCGCGGCCGGCTCCGGCGCGCCGCTCGCCTCCGACCGGTCCTCCTCCGAGGCCGCCGACTCCGCCCGGAGGAGGAACGCATGAGCATCGTCCGCCGCTACCGCGACACGACCGCCGACGACGGCACCCGCCTGTTCGAGTACCGCGAGGCATGGTGTGCCCCGGGCTCGGGCGAGGTCGTGGTCCACCACGGCAAGGTCGGCCAGCCGGGCACGGTGTCCGAGGAGACGGTCGCGGACGACGCGGCCGGCGCGGAGCTCTTGGAGGCCTTCGCCGCCCAGTGCGCCGAGGACGGGTTCGCCGAGCTCGAGGACGCCGCCCTCACCGACCTGGTGGTCGCCTACCGCCTGCGCGGCCGCACGGCCACGGACATCGAGCGCCGCCACGGCGAGACCCTGGCCGGGGAGATCACCCACCAGCTTGCCTGGCGCGGGCTCGGCGAGGTCGTGGACACCGTTCAGGCCGAGGGCTTCCTGGAGCTGCGGGTGCGCACCCCGCACGCCGGCCGCGCCACGAAGGAGATCCCGGTCGCCGCCAAGCGGGCCCACGGGATCCAGCCGAACAAGATCGAGGTCCGCACGGACCGCACGGCGTCCGCCGACGCCGGGAAGGACGCGTGAACACCATGAAGACCCGCCGCGTGGGCCGCTCCGGCCTGACCGTCTCCGTGATCGGCCTGGGGTGCAACAACCTCGGCCGCGCCGGCACCGCCACCGAGTCCCAGGCCGGCACCGACGCCGTGGTGAAGGCGGCCCTGGAGCACGGCATCACCTTCTTCGACGTCGCGGACATCTACGGGGCCACCCCCGGCCTGTCCGAGGAGCGCCTCGGCAAGGCGCTCGGCGCCGACCGGGACCGGATCGTGCTGGGCACCAAGTTCGGCATGGACATGGACGGGGCCAACGGCCCGGACTTCGGCGCCCGCGGCTCCCGCGCGTACATCGTGCGCGCCGTGGAGGCCTCCCTGCGGCGCCTGGGCACCGACTGGATCGACCTCTACCAGTTCCACACCCCGGACCCGCAGACCCCGATCGACGAGACACTCGCCGCCCTGGACGACCTCGTGCGCGCCGGCAAGGTGAGGTACATCGGCCACTCCAACCGCTGCGGCTGGCAGATCGCGCAGGCCGAGTACGTGGCCCGCGAGCTGGGCACCGAGCGGTTCGTCTCCGCCCAGAACCACTACAACCTTCTGGACCGCCGGGCCGAGCAGGAGGTCGTCCCGGCCGCCGAGGAGTTCGGCCTGGGCGTGTTCCCGTACTTCCCGCTGGCCAACGGCCTGCTCACCGGCAAGTACTCGGACGGGAAGGCGCCGGAGGGATCGCGCCTGTCCCACGTGCGCCGGAACCTCGTGGAGGACGCGGACCGCGAGCAGCTCACCGCTTTCGGGGACTTCGCCGGGGCCGGGACCTGACCGAGGTCCAGGTGGCCCTCGGCTGGCTGGCCGCGCAGGGGCCGGTGGCGTCCGTGATCGCCGGCGCCACCCGCCCGGAGCAGATCGAGCAGAACGTGCGTGCCGCCGACTGGGAGCCCACCGAGGAGGACCTGGCCGAGCTGGACGGGATCTTCCCGCAGGTCCCCAAGGTCGCCCTCTTCTGAGCGTCGAGGTGCCCGTGCCCTTCTCCCTCCTCGGAGCCGTCGCGGCCCAGGGTGGGGCGGCGTCCGCCGAGACGCTGCCCGTGCTCTCGGTGCTGCCCTCCGAACAGCTGTGGTGGTGGACCACGTCGATCGTGATCGGTCTGCTCTACGTGGTAGGTCTGGTGACGCTGTCCCGCTCGTCGCTGGACGAGCGGCGCCGTGTGCCGTGGGTGCTGGCCATCGTGTGCCTGCCCGGCCTCGGCAGCCTGGTGTGGCTGTGGTGGCGCTACCGGTACTACCCGGCCCGCCGGGCCGAGCAGCCCGGCTGGGACCCGAACTCCACCAGCGCACCGACCCTGCCGCCCGCCCGCTCGCCGAGGGTCGCCGCTCCGCGCCGCTACGGCGCCGAGGACTGACCCCGGCCGCTGTTGCTCGGGACGACGTCGAGTCCCCGGACGCTGTCGCTCAGGAAACCGTCGAGTCCGCAGCTGCTTCGGTTCGGGAAGTCGTCGAGTCCCGGTTGCTTTCGCCCGGTCGGACGCCAGGCTCCGCCGCGGGACGGCCGAGGCGGACGATGACTCCAGACAAGGCCCAGACAGACCGACGGCCGCGCACCCTGCCAGAGTGCGCGGCCGTCGTCGTGGTGGCGGTGGGCCGGTGTCCGTCAGAGCTTGACCTGGACCTGCTCGCCCTGCACGCGCGCCTCGAAGTCCGTCAGGGGCTTCTTGGCCGGGCCGCCGTAGGGCCGGCCCGTCACCGGGTCGAAGTGCGAACCGTGGCAGGGGCAGCCGAAGGTGGTCTCGCCGTCCCGCTCGGTGATTTCCACGGCACAGCCCTGGTGGGTGCACACGTTGGAGTAGGCGGTGACCTCGGCCTCGCCCTGGCGGTGCAGCAGCAGGATGCGTCCGTCCACCTCCACCTGCCGGGACTCGCCGACGGGCAGGTCCGCGGCGGACAGCACCTCGGTGAAGTCGCCGCCGGTGTGGTGCTTCTGCGCGGCGTTCTCCTCCTTCAGCTGCGCGGTGCAGCCGGACAGGGCCAGTGCGCCGGCACCGGCGGCAGCGGCCATGGAGCCGCGCAGCACGGTGCGGCGGTTCGAGCAGCCGCACCCGGCGGCCTCGGCGAGCGGATCGGTGGGGGTGGTGTCCTGGTCAGTCATGCGCTCCATTGTCCCAGGTCCCCGGCCCGCTCCCGGCGACTCTGACAGGATGGGACATGTGAGTTCCCCGAAGACCCCCGGCACCCCCGGCACGTATCCGCTCGATCCGCTCGACCACTGGGAGGCGTTCCTGCTCGGCGGCGAGCACGTCGGCTTCCTGCATCGCCACCTGGCGGACGGGACGCTGACCACCCGCACGGCCTTCCAGCCCAGCCCGGAGCAGCGTCGGCAGAACCCGATGTTCCCCGAGCGCTTCATGGCCCAGTGCCAGATCCGCTTCGCGGCCGACGGCTCCACCTGGACCGAGCTGACCTACGAGGACTCCGCCTCGGCCCAGCGTGTGCGCATCGAGCGTGAGCGCGCCGGCGTGGACGCGGACGTGGTCCCCTCCTACGCGGACGCGCTGCTCGCCCGGGCGGTGGCGGCGGCGGAGGAGCCGCTGACCTTCCGGCGGCTCGAGGAGGGGTCCCCGCTGCAGGGGCCGGTCCGCGTCATTGATGCCACGCTGGCGCCCACCGCCGTGGAGTCCGCCCCCGGCGGGGACGGCGCCGAGGCGCGTCGCATCGAGCTGCGCTCGGAGGGCCAGGTGCTCGGCATCCACTGGGTGCGCGAGGACGCGCTCACCGGCTCCGACTGGGGCGCCGGCTCGGTGTCCGTGCCCGTCGGCTCGGCGGAGGCGGCCCTGCACGGGCTCCACGAGGACCTCGCGACCTTCGCCCGCATGCCTCGCTGAGGCACACCGCTCACACCGGACGCGCCGAGGCCCGCGACCACTCCTGACGTGGAGCGGACCGCGGGCCTCGTCTGTGCCTGCGCAGGTCAGGCGGCGTGGAACCTCTTCCCGTTGACCCGCTCGGCGGCGCCCACGGCGTCCAGATACGGGGTGATGCCGCCCAGGTGCAGCGGCCAGCCAGCGCCGAGGATCATGCACAGGTCCACGTCCTCGGGGGCGGCCACCACGCCCTCGTCCAGCAGCAGTCCGATCTCCTCGGCCAGGGCGTCCTGGACGCGGGTCAGCAGCTGCTCTCGGGTCTGCGGCTCGTCGCCCTGCGTCAGCAGCGCGGCGGTGGCCTCGGGGACCACTTCGCCCTCGGCGCCCCCGGCCTCGGCCGGGTCCTTCACGTCCTTGGCCCAGAGCGCGGTCTTGCCGCCGTCGATGAGCGCCTGCACGTTCGCCGACACCGGGAACCGCTCCTGCCCGAACGCCGCAGCGAGGGACTCGGAGACGTGCTGCGCCACGGGCAGGCCCACCATCGCGGCGAGGGTGAACGGGGTCATCGGCATGGCCATCGGGTCCAGTGCGTGGTCCGCGGTGTGGGCGTCCGTGCCGGCGTCGAAGGAGGCCTGCACCTCGCCCATGAGGCGGAGCAGGACGCGGTTGACCACGAACGCGGCGGCGTCGTGGACCAGCACGCCGGTCTTGCGCAGGCGGCGGGACAGCTCGAACGCGGTGGCCACCACGGCGTCCGTGGTCTGCTCCACGCGCACGATCTCCACCAGCGGCATCTGCGCCACCGGGTTGAAGAAGTGGAAGCCCACCAGGCGCTCGGGGTGCTCCAGCACCTCGGCCATGCCGGCCACGGACAGCGACGAGGTGTTGGTCATCAGGATCGCGTCCTCGCGGACGATGCCCTCGAGCTCGCGGAACACGGTCCGCTTGACCTCGAGCTCCTCGAACACGGCCTCGATCACCACGTCCGCGTCCGCGTAGACGGACTTGTCCGTGGAGCCGGTGATCAGCCCGGTGAGGGCCTCGCCCTGCTCGGCGTTCAGGCGGCCGCGCTCGACCTGCTTGGCCACCTGCTTCTGCACGAAGCCCAGGCCGCGGGCCACGCGCTCGTCGTCCATGTCCGTCATGACCACGGGCACCTGCAGGTGCTGGGCGAACAGCAGGGCCAGCTGGCCGGCCATCAGCCCGGCGCCGACCACCCCGACCTTGCGGATCGGCAGGGCCTGGTCCGCACCGGGGTCGCCCGCCGGCTTCTTCGCGCGGCCCTGGACCAGGCCCAGGAAGGCGTAGACGGTGTGCCGGAACTCGTCCGAGGCGATCAGCTCGGACAGTGCGTCCGCCTCGGCCTGCGCGGACTCCACGCGGGGTGCGGGCCCCCGCGAAGAGCTGCTCGAGGTGACGGCGGGCCGGCAGGTGGGGCGCCGGGGGGCGGGGCGGCCTGGAGCTTCGCGA
>NZ_JBNFOB010000039.1:0-12677 GCF_057364565.1 Micrococcus sp. LASM2_SD2
CCCAGGCGGCGACCGGCTCGGAGACGCAGGAGACCACGTCCGCGGCGGACAGGGCGGACTCGGTGAGGGCGACGGCCGCGTCCACGTCATGCAGGGAGCGGTGGGCGGCCTGCTCGGCCACCAGCGGGGCGTTGACCTCCATGACCAGCGGGATCCGGCGGCCGGCGGCCTGGGACAGCACGGCGGCCAGGCGGGCGCCGACGTCCGAGAACAGGGCGTAGCGCTCGTAGACCAGGTCCGCGCCGTCCGCCGCGGCGGCGGCCAGCATGCGGTCCCCGGCGCGGCGCAGTTCGACCTCACGCTCGGCGGAGCCGGCGGCGGACTCGACCGGGATGACCACCACGTCCAGGTCCGCCAGGTCCGCGGGCACGGACTCGACGCCCTTCTTGTCCCCGCGGCGCAGGCAGTACACGGTGACCTCGTGGCCCAGGCCGCGCAGGGCGCGGGTGATCTCCTGGACGTGCACCGAGGCGCCCTTCGTGCCGAAGGGGCCGATGCCGGGGTCGGCGAGGAGGTAGGCGATCTGCATGGCTGACGTGTCCTTCACGGGCGGTTTCGGGCGGTCGATGGGCGGGGGCGAGGTGGGATTCGAGGCGGCCGGCGCGGACGATGCGGGCCGGCCGGGGCGGCTCAGGCGCTCACGAGGCGGGCCAGCCGGGCGGCCTGGCCGGAGGAGTCGAACAGGTCCTCGATCTGGGTGCGGGCGGCGGCGGTCAGCGCGGAGTGGTCCGCGTCCGGGGCGATCGCTTCGGCCACGGCGGCGGTGAGGGCGTCGGTGTCTCCGGTGGGCACGAGCCAGCCGGTCTCCCCGGTCTTCACGACCTCGCCCACGGCGGTCACGTCCGCGGCCACACAGGGCAGGCCGCGGGCCATGGCCTCCAGCAGCACGGTCGGCAGGCCGTCCGCGTTGCCGTCCGAGCCCACCACGAACGGTGCCACGAACACGTCCCGGGTGCCCAGCAGCTCGGTGACCTCGGCCTGGGTGATCGGGCCGAGCAGACGCACGTGCTGCGTCAGGCCGTGGGCCTCGATCCGGCGGCGCAGGTCTGCGGCGAGCGGGCCGTCACCGGCGATCTCGGCGGTGACGTCATGGCCGTCCGCGCGCAGGCGGGCCACGGCCTCCACCACGTGCTCGAAGCCCTTCTTCTCCACCAGGCGGCCCACGGCGAGCAGCCGGGCCGGACGGTCCGCGGTGCGGGCCGGACGCTGCTCGTAGGGGAAGCGGTCCAGGTCCAGGCCGTTGCGGACCAGCTTCAGGGTGGCGGTGGACTCCGGGAAGCGGGCCTTCAGGTCGTCCACGTTGTACTGGGAGATGGTGATGGAGTGGTGGGCGTCCGCGAACTTCGCCTTCAGGTCCTCCGGGTCCACGTCCTCATGGAAGATGTCCTTCGCGTGGGCGGTGAAGGAGTATGGCAGGTCCGCGATCCTCCCGGCCATGCGGGCCACGGTGGTGGCCACGGAGGCGAAGTGGGCGTGCAGGTGGGTGACGCCGTGGGCGCGGGCGGCCCGGGCGACCTCCACGGCCTGGACGGCATCGTCGTGGCCGAGGGTGAGGAGCTCGGGAAGGTGCGCGGACATGCCGGCGGCGAGGGAGCCGTCGTCGTGCTGGGCGGCGCCGGCGAGCGCCTGCCAGAGGCGGTTCGCCGAGGAGGGGCGGCCGATGTGCGCCACCGGGGCCTTGACCCGGGCGAGCTCCGGGTGGAAGCGGGCGTCCGTGGTGGGGCGCAGGGAGAAGATGACGATCTTCTCGCCCTGGGCCTCGCGGGCCAGGATCTCGGAGACCACGAAGGTCTCGGAGAAGCGCGGGTACATCTTCAGGACATAGCCGATGACGGGGGTCTCAGCAGGCATTCTGGGTCTCCAGGATCGGTGCGGTGGTGCAGGTGCTGCCGGGCGCAGCGTCGCCGGCGGCCTCGGCAGGGTGCTCCGGGGAGGCGGAGCGGAGGGGCAGGGCGGCGGCCTCGCCGTCGCGGACGGCGCGGGCCGAGCAGTGGCGGCAACGGGCGGAACGGATCACGTCCGCGGCCAGCAGGCCCACATGGGCCAGCCCGTCCAGGTCCAGGTGGTTGCGGTCCACCCGGCGGGTCACGGCGTCGGCGAGCCACTCGCCGACGATCTGACCGGAGACCTCCGCCATGGGCACGGTGTCCACGGCGTCCGCGGCGGACAGGGCGGCGGCACGGCGGGGCTGCTCGGCGCGGCGGGAGGCGCGCGGCACCACGAGGGCCGGGGTGTCGGAGGCGAGGACCTCGGCCGTGGAGTTGTATCCGCCCATGCAGACGGTCGCGGCGGCGTGGGTGAGCAGCGCGGGCAGGTTGTTCACGGCGCGGCGGACCTCGATGCCCGGGCGGGACACGCCCTGGGCACCGGTGACGGGGGCCGAGCACGGGTTGGCGGCGGCGGTCTCCCGGACGCGGGCCTCGTCTTTGGCGGACATCTGCGGGCCGGTGACGATGATGTGGCGGTGGCCGGCGGGGACCTCGGCGGCGGCGGAGGCCAGCACGACGTCCACGCCGTCCGAGCCGCCGCCCACGGAGGTGAGGATGTACGGCGTCTCCAGCGGGGCGCCCTCGTCCTCCGGGCGGCCGCGGGAGAGCAGGCCGGTGAACCGGGTCAGCTCGGCCAGGCCGGCGGGGATCTCGCCGGTGGCGGTGGGGTCGTAGACGTTCTGGTCTCCGTAGACCCAGATCGCGTCATAGTGGGCCGCGACCTCGTCCGCGCCGCCGATCTTCTCCCACTCGGCCTGCACGGCGGAGGGGGTGTCCAGCACGTCCCGCATGCCGAGGACGGTGGCGGTGCCGTGCGTGCTGCGCATCCGGGCCAGGGCGGACTTGAGCTCCTGGTCCACGCCGAACGCGTGGCGGTCGGCGATGAACAGGTCCGGGGCGAAGGTGTCCAGGGCGGTGGCGATGATCTCCCCGCGCATGTCCGCCAGGTCCGGCACGGACATGCCGATGTTGCGGGCGGCGTAGCCGGCGGGGGTGCGGGCGTAGCCGGGCAGCAGCAGCCAGTCCCAGCCCTCCGGGAGGGAGTCCTGGGAAGCGTCCGGGTGCCCGGCGATCAGCATGCCGGTGACCGGCTCGCCGGTGAGCTTCGGGAGGGTGTTGGCCATCGCCCACGCCAGCGCGCGGTTGCGCCGTGCGTGACCGAGTCCCACCGAGTCGTGGGAGTAGAGAACCACGCTGATGCCCATGGGATGGCACCTCCTGAATCCGTCGGCGTCCCGGCGCTCTGCCGGATGACGCGTTCGACGCTACGGAGCGTCCATGAGGCGTCCATGAGACGTTGAGGAAGCGCGGATGAGACGGCACCCGGGTGGCCCGAGGCCAGGTCGGCGCCGGAGGCGGTGCGGGTGCAAGACGGGGTGGCCCGGGAGCGGCCGGGCTCAGCGTTGGAGGGAGGTGCGGGAGCTGCCCTCCGCGGAGATCTCCACGTGGGCGGGCAGGACGCCGTCGAAGGCCGGCGGCAGCGGGAGCACCTCCGCGGTGCCGGCGAGCGTGACGACCACGGTGGTCCCGTCCTCGGCCACCCGCGCTCGGACGGCCGACAGGCCGGGGACCGTCTCCTGGGCGCCCACGGCGGCGAGGTGCTCGTCCACCGCCTGTCGGACCTCGGCGTCCGTGAGGGTGAACCCGGGGCCGGTGTCCAGGGCGAAGGCGACGGCCTCCGCCCCGGAGGCGGCGGCACCGTCCGCGAGGGACTGCAGCTGCCGGTGCTGGACCGTGACGAAGGTGGCCGCGAACATCACCATGACCAGGGCAAGGACGATCACGGTCATCCCGAGGACCAGCGGGGTGGTCTGGCCGTCGTCGGCAGTGAGGCGGCGGTTCATGGTCCCTCCTCTTTCCGGGGCGGGGTGGACTGGGCGGTACAGGGTCAGAACCTTGGGGCCCGATGACGGGCGTCCGAGGTGATGCTGACAGGTGTGGCCTGCACCCCGAACACCTGCTCCAACACGGGCAACGGCACCTGGACCCGCACGTGGACCTGCGCCACCATGCCCGGCTCGCGGTCGAGGCAGCTTCCCGGATGACATTCGAGGTCCATCTCATACATGTCCTCCAGGACGCCGTAGTCCATGAGAGTTCTGCGGACGACCCCGTGCACCGAGGCCGTCGCGGTCTCCTGCTCCTGCGACACGGCCGTCCGGGCCGCCTGGTCGGCGGCGGCGACCGCCCCGTAGGCGGCGGCCTGGAGCTGGGAGACGAACAGCAGCAGGTAGATCACAGGAACCAGCAGGATGAAGGCGAGCGCCAGGAACTCGACGGAGGCCGAGCCCTGCTCGTCCCGGGCGCGGGACCGAGTGCCGTGGCCTCTGTGGCGACGTGTGTCAGTAGCGGTAGGCATGGCCGTGCACCGTCCATTCGATCGGGGACTCGAAGAGCCCGAACACGGGCATGGACCCCGTCACCGTGACCTGCAGGACGGGGGTTCCGCCCTCGTCCACGTTCTGCGCAGTCACCTGCGTTCCGAGGCCGGTGACGGTGCCGGCGGCGAGGATCTCCTCGGCCCGGGCCACCCCGTCGGCCGCGGTGCGATCGGCCAGGGCCCCGTACCGCGCCCCGGCACTGGCTGCGTCGATCATGGCATTGCGGGCATGGACGGCGACCGCCCCCTGCACGAGTGCCACGAAGACCAGAGCCAGCAGCGCCAGGACCATGGAGGTCTCGGCCACGGCGCTGCCCCGTTCCCCGTCACGGAGAGCGGGGCACGGCGCCGCGGACGTGGGCGGTCGGCGGCCCATGGTCAGCGGGTCGCGTCGTTCACCCGCGAGACGGCCTGCTGGAACATGTCGCTCAGCGCAGGCCCGGCGATCGCGATCAGCGTGGCGACCAGGGCTGCGGACATGAGGGTGATCATCACCCAGCCGGGCACGTCTCCCCGCTCGTCGGCGGCACGGTCGCGGGCGTCGCCGAGGAAGGCGACGACCGAGTGGAACATCATCATGGCCTTGGTCTGGATATCCATTTCTTCCCCTCTCTGGGCGCCCCCTGACTCTCAGGCGGGCGGTGTGGTGTTGGCTATTCGGTTGTGGGCCCCGGCATGTCAGATCCCGATGTCCAACAGTGCGATGCCGGGGAAGACTGCGAAGAGGACGGTCAGCGGCAGGATCCCGAAGACGAGCGGGATCATCATGTGCACCTCCTTGCGTCCTGCGGCCTCCATGAGCTCTCGCTTGGAGAGCTCGCGGACGTCCTGGGCCTGGGCCCGGACGACGTCGGCCAGGGGCGTGCCTCGTTCGAGTGCCACGAGGATGCCGTCGATGAACCGCTCCAGCGGCGGGAGCTGGGTGCGCCGTCCGCACGCCTTCAGCGCGGAGGCGAGCGACGCTCCGGCCCGCATGTCCGCAAGGGTCTTGGCGAACTCGCCGGCCAGTTCTCCACGGGCCGTCACCGTGATGCGTTCGAGGGCTCCGGTCGTGCTCTCTCCGGCACTGACCGACAGGGCGAACAGTTCGGCGACGGACGGGAACTCGGTGAGGATCCGGCGTCGGCGCCGGGCGATGGCCGAGGCGAGCATCGAGTCCCGTGCCACCGCCGCCATGCCCGTGAACGACACCACGAGCAGGACCGCCACGACGACGCCGATGCGGTCCAGCCCGACCAGGAGCACGGCCAGCACGGTGGACACCAGAGCTCCTGCGACGGCGAGCAGGACCTGCTGCGCGCGGTAGTCCGTGACAGAGAGGTCGCTTCCGGCGGCCTCGAGCTTGCGGCGCAGTGCCTCGTGGCCGGGGTTGAAGCGCTGCAACGCGCCGACGCCCGCCCCGAGCAGAGGCTGGACGATCCGGGCCAGCCCGGACCACGGAGAGGCGTCCGATTCCTGGGCCAGCAGGTTCGAGGCAGGCATGTGGTGGCGCATCTGTGGTTCGACCCGTTCGGCCAGGCTCGGCCGCCAGCCCCAGGGCAGGTGGCGGACGAACAGGAACAGGCCTGTCCCCAGGGTGAGGCCGAGGCCGACGGCGATGCCGAGGGTGCCGGTCATGCGATCACCCGCTCGTCATGGGGAAGGGCACCGATGCGCAGCATCAGCTGGTAGCAGACGACCGAGACGAGCAGGCCCGCTGCCAGCACTCCGGCGCCGGCCGCCGTCCGGTAGATCTCCACGGCCACCGGCTGCGTGCCGATCAGCAGCAGGACCACCCAGGGGGCGGCGACCGCAAGGCGGGCGGCGTTCACGGTCCAGGACTGGCGGGCCTCCAGCTCGGAGCGGACTCGTGCGTCCTGCCGGAGGAACTCGGAGAGGGTCTGGAGCAGCTGGCCGATGTCTGCACCCCCGACTTCGCGCGTCAGCCGGAGCGCCGTCACGAGACGGTCGGCGACGGGATCGGACATGCGCGCCTTGAGCCCGTCCAGGGCGTCCAGGAAGCGGGCGCCGGAGCGGTAGTCCCGCGCGAACTCCTGGAAGGGCTCACGGAGGCCTTCCGGGCCGTTCTCCCCCAGCTGCATGAGCGCCTCCGGGAGCGTCAGCCCGGCGCGGATCGCAGAGCGAACATGGTCGACGGCGTCGGGCCAGACGTCACGCAGGACGATCTGCCGTCGGCGCGCCTGGTAGGAGAGCAGCGCATAGGGCACCACCGCGCCGAACAGGGCGAAGCACAGGGCGATCGGGAGGGCTCGCGTCAGGGCGAGCACCAGCAGGAAGGCGAACAGACCGCATCCCGCCATGGCGGCGACCACGCCGGCCGGCGCGAGACGCGCGATGCCCGCCTGTGCGATCAGCGTCCGGATCCGTCCCTGCCGAGCGGTGTCCTCCGGGTCCGCCGGAGCAGGCTCGTTCCAACAGGACCACCAGACCAGGAACAGCCCGGCGCCCAGCACCAATCCGAGCAGGATGCCCATCAGCGGCCGCCCACCAGGTCGAGGATGTCGATGCCGTGGCGCTCCAGCTGGGGCATCTCCAGGCTCGCCGCCTGGTTGACCACGAGGTCGTCCTCGGCGTCCCGACGGAAGAGGGTGGAAGTCTCGATCACGCCGTCCTCGACGCGCGAGCCCACCGTGAGGATCTCCTCCACCTGCCGGCGCCCCTGACGGTCCCGGGCGCAGTGGACGACCACGTCAATGCAGGTGGCGACGGTGGGCACCACGAAGCTGCGCGAGATGTTCTCCCCGGCGAGAAGCGGGAGGGTGCAGAGCTTGGTGAGCGCGTCCGAGGCGGTGTTCGCGTGGATGGTGCACATGCCCGCGAGCCCGGAGTTGAGTGCCACGAGCATGTCCAGGGACTCCGCCTCGCGGACCTCGCCGATGATCAGCCGGTCCGGTCGCATACGCAGAGCCTCCTTCACGAGGCGGCGCAGCGGGATCTCTCCGTGGCCCTCCAGGTTGGGCTGGCGGCACTGCATGCCGACGACGTCCCTGACCTGCAGCTGCAGCTCAAAGATCTCCTCGACCGTGATGACGCGTTCCCGCGGCCCGATGGACGCCGAGAGGCAGTTCAGCATGGTGGTCTTGCCGGCCTGGGTGGCGCCCGAGACGAGGATGTTCATCCCGGAGGAGACGGCCGCATCGAGGAACCGGGCCGCCTGCGCCGTGAGCGAGCCGCCGCGCACGAGGTCGTCCAGCCTGCTGGCGCGGGCCACGAACTTGCGGACGTTCACCGCCCAGTGCCGCCGTGTGATGTCAGGGATCGCCACGTGGAGCCGGGAACCGTCCGGGAGGGAGGCGTCCACGAAGGGGGTCGAGAGGTCGAGCCGTCTGCCGGAGGACTTCAGCATCATCTCCACGGTGTCCCTGACCTGCTGTTCCGTGAGGACGATCCCGGTGAGTTCAGAGCGCCCGGAGCGGGCGCAGTAGACGGCATCCGGCGCGTTCAGCCAGAACTCCTCGACGCTGGGGTCGTCCAGCAGCGGCTGCAGGGGACCGAACCCGGCGAACAGGTCGAAGAGCCACCGCTGGGTCTCGCCGGGGTCCTTGAGCGACGGCAGCGAACCCGTCAGGGCCCGTGCATCGTAGTCCGAGGTCGCGTCGGAGATGAGCCGGCGCACCGACTCGGGCTCGCGCTGGGGGTCGATGTCGCGGCGTCGGATGAGCTCGCGCAGCTCCGACTCGAGGATGCGCACAGCCTCCATGGGTCCCCTCCTGCACATGGCACTCCAGCCCCCCTGCCGGGGGCTCCCGTCTCACGGCGCCATCCCTTGCGCCACGACCCACAGTACCGTGGCTCGGCTCACACGTCCGAAGACATGTGGACAACGCACGCCGGGCATGGCCTCAGGACTCGTCCAGATCCGCCGAAGTCGCAGTTGTCCACAGATCTGCCCGGGGCTCCTGCGCCGCGGGAGCGCGGGACGGCAAGGTGGTGTGCACGACGACGCCGGGAACGGGATTCCGGCCTCGTCGGACCGCGGCGGCAGGTCGCGGGCACGGTGGACGGAGGGGAGCCGAGATGGCCTGGACCGTGGAGATCATGGGGATGTCCGGCGTCGAGTGCTGGACCGTGTCCGACCTGCCGCCGCACTCGGACGCACAGGATCGGGCTGTGGCCGAGCGCTTCCCGGACATGTGCCTGGAGCGGGAGAGCCGGAAGGGATCCCGGCTGCGGTACATCGCACGTCCTCGGGGCGCACGCCGGCGGCGGCAGGGCCCCGAGCTGAGCCTGGTGGCCGTCTCCGGCCCCGATGCGGGCCAGACGGTCCCCTTCCCCCGTGAGGGGATGACGGTCGGCCGCGGGGACAGCGTCTGGCGGCTGGCCGACCCGACGGCTCCTGCTCGTCCGACGCGGCTCACCGCCTCCTCGGCCGGCCTCCTGGTGGACGACGACGGCCACGTGCCCTGGGTGGACGACGCGACCGTGTCCGTGGGTGCCACCGAGATCACCGTCACCCGCGGCCCCGGGAGGCCGCTGCCGGCGACCACGTCCCTGCCGCAAGCACGGGTCGACACGTCAGGTGCGCCGGCTCCGACGTCGCTCGTGCTGCCGGCTGTCATGGCCGTCGGCCCGCTGCTCCTGGGACTCGTGCTGGCGCTGTCGACGGGTCGCGCCTTCTTCCTTCTCTTCGGACTGCTCTCCGTCGTGGCCGTGGCCACGATGCTCGGGCTGCAGCGCCGAAGTCGCTCCGTCTTCCGCCGACGTCTCTCCGCACGCGTGGACGACGTCGTGGCCGCACGCGAGCGGGCGGCACTCGACCCGCTCGCGCTGACGCGCGCGTGCCGAGCCGACCACACTGACCGCTTCGCCCTTCGTGATGTCCCCGCACCGGATCCGGTCCACCGGGCTCACCCGGCCCGCCTGTGGTCCTGCATTGGGGATCGGCCTGGGGAGAGGTGCCGCTCGACGATCCGGTGCGTCAGGAGCGCTGGCGCCGGGACACCCTGCGCCGGCAGCCCGCCCTCAGCGCACTCGTTCCGGGGCTGCCCGTCCACGTTCGCGTCTCGGGCGGCGAGCATGACGGCGTCCTGCGCTGGATGCTCGTCCAGCTGCTGGTTCAGACCACGCGCCAGGGACTCGGTCTCGTGGTCCACGCCGCGGACACTGGGCGGACCTGGCGGATCGGCTCACAGACGGGAGGCGTGTGCGTGCAGCTGCCGACGGAGCGCACTCTCGTCCCGCTGCGGCAGAGCTGGCTCAGACACTGCCCCGAGGCCGGCCCGGACGCTCCGGTCGACGGCCCCTCCGCCATGGACCGGTGGGCAGAGGTGGCGGTGTCCTCGCAGTTGCCTCAGACCGCCGGTGTCGGTGACCTGGTGGACCTGTCCGAGCGGACGGCGTTCCTGCAGGAGAGCGGACAGGAGCTCACGGACCTGCGCCTCTGCCAGGCATCGGAGCGGACGGCGGCCTGGTGGTCGGCCGAGGTCGCCTCGGACATGGCGACCTCGGGCTCCGCCCCGACGGAGGCGCCGGTCCCCCTGCGCGTTCCGGTGGCACCGGGGAGCTCCACGGCCGTGGAGCGGCTCCGAGTGCCGCTGGCCCACGCGCCTGCCTCGGATGCGGCGCCGCCGGAGGTGGACCTCGTGGCCGACGGCCCCCATCTGCTGATCGCCGGCACGACCGGCTCCGGCAAGTCCGATCTTCTCCTCGGACTCCTCACGGGGCTGTGCGCGTCCCATCCGCCGACCGAGGTGGCACTCGTGCTGCTGGACTTCAAGGGCGGGGCCTCGTTCTCCTGCCTGGAGCGCCTGCCGCACACGATGAGCGTCGAGACGAACCACGTGGCGGCCGCCTCCCTGCGTGCGCTCGACGCGATCGCGGCCGAGCTGCGCCGCCGGGAGGAGCTGTTCGCCGTCCACCGGGTCAGCGACTACCCGGCATTCCGCCGCAGGTCGCCTGAGACGGTCCTGCCGCGGCTGGTCGTGGCCGTGGACGAGCTCCGTGTCCTGCTCGACGAGCATCCCGGTGCTTCCGAGGTGCTCCGGAGGCTGGCCGCCACGGGCCGTTCCCTCGGCTTCCATCTCGTGCTCGCGACCCAGCGGGCCACCGGCACGGTGACGTCGGACATCCGTTCCAACATCGGTTCGGTCCTGTGCCTGCGGACGGCGACGGAGCAGGAGTCCTGGGACCTCACCGGGTCCGCTGTGGCGGCCAGGATCCCGCCGGACCGCCCCGGGACGGTGGTCCACGTCCGGCAGGGGCAGGAGCCCCGCACCTTCCGAGCGGCCACATGGGTGTGCTCCCACGCCCCCAGCCGCTGGATCCGCCGGGGAGCCGTCGGCTCTGCATGGGTCGCTCCGACCAGGTGGGACGACGTGGTGGCGGAGGTCGATGCCGTGACCCGGTCGGCGGACCCGGCGGTGCCGACCCCGATCCTGTCTCCTCCGCTCCCCGAGACCTGGGCCCCCGACGCGGTGGACGGGACGCCGCTCGCACTGGTGGACGACACCGGCTCCGGCACGCACCTGCCCCTGACGTGGGAGGACGGCAGTGCCGGCGGGACCGCTTGGCTGATCGAACGGGTCGGAGGACGGGACCAGGTGATCACCAGACTCCGCGACGACCTCGTGGCGGCAGGGGAACCGGTCCTCCACCTTGATGGACTGGGCTCACCCGCCGAGGCGCCCGCAGGATGGTCGGTGTGGTCTCCCGGCACGGACCCCGAGCTGCCGGACAGGGTGCTCTCCGCCGTCGCCGACCTCACGGAGTCGGGCGGAACCCTGCTGGTCACCGGCTGGGGCGCCTGGACCGGCCTGCGTTGCCCGCGGACCTATCGCGGGATGGAGGAGCTGCTGCTCCAGCAGCTGACATCCGGCGCCGGCCACCGCGTCCGGGTCGCCGCGATCGGTGGCCGAGACCTGGCCTCCTCACGTCTGGTCTCCCACCTGCCCCGGCGGCTGTACGTCCCCGCCGGCACCACGGCCGAGCAGCGTGCCCTGTGGCCGCGCCTGACCGAGGTCCTGCCGGTCCCGGGCCGTGCCGTCCTGGTGGACCCGGCGCATCCGGAGCCGGGCGCTCCGGCCCAGCTGGCGTTCCCCGCCGGGTGAACCAGGCACTTCGGTCCAGCATTCAGGCACCTTCGTCCAGCAGTGAAATCACTCACCCTGGGCTAGGATTGACCTATGCGCCGCGTCCTGTATCTGCTCACCGCGATGCTGCTCGTGATCCCCGTCGTCCTGGATCTGGGCAGCATGATGGGCGCGCTCTACCTCTTCGACTATGCGGACCAGCACGTGACCGTGCAGAAGGTGCTCTCCGTGGTGCCGCCGTTCGCGGCGGGGCTGCTGCTCACCGTCGGCCACTACATGACCCCGTCCGCCGGGCTCTTCGCCTTCGGCCTCGGCACGCAGGTCACGGCACTCGGACGGCTGCTGTGCCACTTCGCCCTGGTCGCCGACGATCAGCCGATCGGCGCCGGGTTCATCCTGCTCCTGCTGGGAGTGACCCTGCTGGGTCTGGCCGTGATCGCCCTCGTCTACACCTTCTCCCGGGATCCGCGCCGGCACCCCCTACCCTCTCAACGCCCGGTCCGTTGGGTGCCGCCGCCTGACCTCCACCGCCTGCCCCATCTCACCTGCCGTCCCCGCCCCGTCACGGGCCACTCCGGCACCCCAGCCTCTCAGCGGCCTGCTCTAGGCTGAGCGCATGAGTCAGATCCTGCTGTTCCACCACGCCCTCGGGCTCACCGAAGGTGTCCGCGCCCTCGCGGAGATGATCGAGGCCGGCGGCCACACCGTGCACCTTCCGGACCTCTACGAGGGGCAGACCTTCGCCAGCGTGGAGGAGGGCGTCGCGCACCTGCAGGAGGTCGGCATGGACGAGATCGTCGCCCGCGGCGTCGCGGCCACCGCCGAGTATCGTCAGGCCTCCGTGCTCGCTGGCATCAGCATGGGCGTCTGCCCCGCGTTCAAGGCCGCGCAGACCGTGCCGGCATTCCGGGCGTGCATCGCCATGTCCGCCGCCCTGCCGCTCAACGCGTACGCCCCGCTGTGGATGCCGCACGTCGCCCTGCAGGTGCACCTGGCCACCGAGGACCCGTGGGTGAAGGACGAGGACCTGCCGCTGGCCCGCTCCTATGCCTCCTCGGACGACGAGCCGGACAACCCGGCCGACCTGTTCGAGTACGACACCGCCGCGCACCTGTTCATGGACTCCTCCACGGACGGGTACGACGAGGCCCTCACCGACCTCATGGTGCAGCGCATCCACGAGCTGCTGCGCTGACCCTCACCGCGCCACGGCGTGCCCGTCCTTGCGCGGGTCGGAGCCGCCGGCGTACCCGCCGTCCGGCAGCCGGCGCCACCCGCCTG
>NZ_JBNFOB010000040.1:0-12659 GCF_057364565.1 Micrococcus sp. LASM2_SD2
TCCTCCGCCTTCTTCTTCGCCGCCTCCTCCTCGGCGGCGGCCTGGGCAGCGGCCTCCTCTTCGGCGGCCCTCTGTGCGGCCTCGGACTCCTCCGCCGCAGGGATGCCTCGGCGGCCGCGCTGGACTCCGCCGCGGCACTGGACTCGGCGGCGGCCTTCTCCTCTGCCTCCTCCTCGGCACGGCGCGACTCCTCGGCGGCGGACTCGGATGCCGCGGCCTCCGCGGAGGCGTCGGACTCGGCGGAATCGCTCTCCGTCGGGGTCGCCGACGGCGTGGCCGTGGTGGTCTGGGAGGCGGAGGAGGGAGCGGCGGAGGTCTGCTCCGCGGCGGTGGAGGTGTCCGCATCGGCGCAGCCGGCGAGCAGGGCGAGGGCGGCCAGACCACCGCTGAGGACGAAGAGGGGCGAACGGGAAACGGTCATTTTCACTCCAGGACAGGAAGCACACCAGGATGCTGGTGAGTCAGCGGGCACTGGGTTCGTGCCCACGTTCTGCATAGTAGGGTCCGCGGCGGACACGATAAGCCGCGCACCGATGTGACGATCCGATGAACATCGGCAGGAATCACCCCGCATCCCTGGCCACCGCACCTGTGAAAGAGCGGAGTGGAAGATGAGGACGCCACGTGGGCGTCCCGCCGTCTCCGTCCCCGAACCCCTGCCCGCACCGGGCATTACAGGAGTGATCTTCCATGGCCCACACGCCGTTCGCAGACCGCGTCGCCCTCGTGACGGGCGGAGGCTCCGGCATCGGCGCCGCGATCTCCCGTGAGCTCGCCAAGAAGGGCGCCGGTCGTGGTGTCGGACCTGAGCCACAAGAACGCGGAGAAGGTCGTCCAGGAGATCACGGACGCCGGCGGCACCGCCGTGGCCTTCGTGGCGGACGCCTCCTCCCGCGAGGACAACGAGAACCTCGTGAAGTTCGCCGTGGACAACGGTGCCTACACGGCCGCCAAGCACCCGATGCAGCGGCTCGGCACCGCCGCGGAGGTCTCCGCCCTGACCTGCTTCCTCCTCTCGGACGAGGCCTCGTTCATCACCGGCGGCTACCACCTCGTGGACGGCGGCTACACGGTCGTCTGATCCCGACCCGCCCCCACGGCCGGGTGCCCTTCCGCACGGACGGGCACCCGGCCGTCGTCGTGCTCCGGCCAGAATGGGGGCATGCCCCTCCTGCTTCCCGACGACGGCGCCCACCCGCCTCGACCCCTCCCCGGTGCTCGTGGCCGGCACGCCCGGGGCCGGGAAGGCCCGGCCGATCCTGCTGGAGCGGGCCACCGTGATGGTCTGGCTGGACCTGCCCGTGCGCACCGTGATGCGGCAGGTGGTGTAGCGGACGCTCATGCGCCGGCTGCGGCGGGAGCGGATCTGGGGGACGTCGATGGAGCCGCCCCTGCACACGTTCTTCACGGACCGGAACCACATCGTGCGGTGGGCCTGGAGGACCCGGCACCAGACCGCCGAGCACGTGGATCAGGCCCTGGAGCGGCGGCCGGAGCTGCCGGTGCTGCGGGTGCGCTCGCATGCCGAGGCGCAGGACGCCGTGTGGAGGCTGGCGGAGGCCGCAGGGCGCTGACGGGAGGGGTCCCGCGGATCCGCGTCGCTGGACGCGGGGCCGGGGCGGATCCGGGCCGGATCGGCCTAGGCTCGAGGACATGAGCACCGATGCGCAGGACCGAGACCTGATCGTGCGCACCTCCCTGGCGTGCCTCGTGTCCATAGGCGTCGTGGCACCGCAGTGGGGCAACATCGCCACCACGTTCGGCAAGCCCGTCCTGGCCCGCGCGGCCGCCGAGGCGCTGCGCTTCCTGGCGCTGCAGGCCGCCGCCCAGACCGACCGGCTGCCCGAGCAGCTGTTCGCCGGCCTGCGCGGCGGCAGGTTCTCGAGCGCGTACGACGCCGACGACGAGAGCGCCGAGGAGGCCACCGAATGAGCACACCGGGAACCGGGTCCGACGAGGCCGGAATGCACTTCTACGAGCCGGCGCACGGGCACGGGCTGAAGCACTCGCCGTTCAACTCGATAGTGGCGCCGCGGCCGATCGGCTGGATCTCCACCCGCGCCGAGGACGGCACCCTGAACCTGGCGCCGTACTCCTTCTTCAACGGGTTCAACTACACCCCGCCGATCATCGGGTTCAGCTCCACCGGCTCCGCGTCCCCGAAGGACTCCCACGCCAACGCGGTGGCCACCGGGGAGTTCTGCTGGAACCTCGTCAGCCCGGAGCTGGCCGAGGCCATGAACGCGACCTCCGCGGCCGTGGGCCCGGAGGTGGACGAGTTCGCCCTGGCCGGTCTGACGCCGGTGGAGTCGCGGATCGTGCGGGCCCCACACGTGGCCGGCGCGAAGGTGGTGTTCGAGTGCCGCACCTCCCAGGTGCTGCCGCTGACCGGGGCGGACGGGACCCCCACCACCGCCACCGTGGTGTTCGGCGAGGTGGTGGGCGTCCACGTGGACCGGGCCTGCATCGACGCCGAAGGGGTCTTCCGCACGGAGCTGGCCGACCCGATCACCCGCGGCGGCGGCCCACCGCCTATCACCGGCTCGGCGAACGCTTCGACATGCGCCGGCCCGGGTGACGACCCGTCACCACGGCGGCGGCCGTGTCCTACTGTTCAGCGCATGGCACTGAAGTGGTGCACCGTCGTCGTGGACTGCCACCACCCGCAGGCGCAGGCGCACTGGTGGGCACAGGCCCTGGACTGGGAGGTCGTCTACGACACCCCCGAGGAGGCCGTGGCGATCCCCCGGGGGGTCTCCGCCGAGCCGGTCGCCGACCTCGACGCCTGGATGCGCCGCGGTCAGGGGCTGGTCTTCGTGCCCGTCCCCGAGGGCAAGGGCGTGAAGAACCGGCTGCACATCGACCTCGCGCCGCACACCTCCCAGGATCGGGACGCGGAGACCGCCCGCCTCGAGAGGCCCGGCGCCACACGGGTGGACGTCGGACAGGACGAGGACAAGGTCACCTGGACCGTGCTCGCAGGCCCGGAGGGCAACGAGTTCTGCGTGCTCTCCTCGCGGGACCGCTGGGGCGGATCGTCACGGCGACGCCGCCCCGCCGGGAAGGCGGGGCGGCATGCGTGCGGTGAGGGGCCGACGTCGGGAAGGACGAGGGTGGAGATCAGGCCAGGTAGGTCTCCTGGATCCAGCCCTCACGCCCGTCCGCGGTGCGGACCTGCTGCCAGCCTCCGGACTCCCGGCCCAGCAGGGTGACGGTCTCCCCGGAGCGGACCACGGAGAGGATCCCCGCAGTCCAGGAGGCGCCGTCCCGCAGGTTCACGGCCATGGTGGTGGTCTTGGTGTCCGCGGCGGTGCCCAGGTAGGTGGTCATGATCCAGCCCTCGCGTCCGTCCGAGGTACGGACCTTCTCCCAGCCGTCGGTGCGCTGCCCCAGCAGGGTGACGGTCTCGCCCTCGCGGACGATGCCGTTGGTGGCCGCCGTCCAGGAGGCGGTCAGGCGCAGGTTCACGGTCATGTTCGCCTGGACCTGGCTGCTCGGGGCAGGGGCCGGATCCGGCACCGGCGTGGTGGAGCTGCCGACGTCCAGGTAGGCGCCGTGGATCCAGCCCTGGCGGCCGTCCGAGGTGCGCACCATCTCCCAGCCGGACTCGCTGGTGCCGAGCAGGGTGACGGTGGCGCCGCCTGCCACGGTCCCGTTGACGGCGGCGGTCCAGGAGGCGGACAGGCGCAGGTTCACGGGCATGGTGGTGGTCGCCAGGTTCTCCGGCGCCGGGGTCGGGGCGGTGGATCCCGCCTCCAGGTAGGCGCCGTGGATCCAGCCCTGGCGGCCGTCCGCGGTGCGGACCAGCTCCCACCCGGACTCGTTGGTGCCCAGCAGGGTGACGGTGGCGCCGCCTGCCACGGTCCCGTTCGTGCCGGAGGACCAGGAGGCGGTGGTGCGCAGGTTCACGGCCATGGTGGTCTGCGTCTGGCCGGCCAGATCCGGGGCGGGCTGCGGGACCGGGCCGGTGGCGGCGTCGATGCGGTCCGCCGCCTCCTTCTGGATGGCGGTCAGCCGCGGCTCGAGGTACTGGCCCGGGCAGACGGTGCGAGAGGTCGAGATGTGCCCCATGACGGTGGGCAGGGTGACCTGCTCGCCACGACGGAACCGGGAGGTGGACGTGGAGCTGTCCGCGGTGGACGTGAGCACGGCGGTGCCGTACGGGTCGATGCCGTTCTTGGCCAGCTGCCAGGCGGCCACCTGGGTGATGGACTCCTGCAGGGCGGCGGTGGGCATGACCTCGTGGTAGTTGCCGAGGGCGGAGATGCCGAAGGTCTCCGTGTTCATGCCGGCGGCGTGGGCACCGGTGCGGATGAAGTCCGGGGAGTCCTTGCGGCCCTCGTAGACGGTGCCGAACTTGTCCACCAGGAAGTGGTAGCCGATGTCCCCCCAGCCGAGGGTGGACGCCTGGTACAGGTAGATCGCCCGCACCTGGGCCGCGGCCTGCTCACGGGTGTAGTCGTTCGTGGACGCGGTGTGGTGCAGGATCATCGCCTTCGGCAGGATGACGGTGCCGAAGGAGCCGTAGCGGGACTCGTCCGCGCCCCAGGCGGAGCGGCGCACGACGTTCGGCCGCAGGCTCTCCACCTGCGCGTCCGTGAGCTGGGACTGGGAGGAGGCCGTGCCAAGGGAGGAGGCGGTGCCCACGGACGAGCCGGCGGCGTCCGGGGCGGCGGTCTTCGGGGCGATCTGCGGAGCGGTCTCGGCCGGGGCCGACTCGGCCGGGGCGCGGCCGTCCAGGGTGCCGGTGCCCGGGTCGATCAGGGAGACCTCGGCGTCCTTGGCCGGGGCGCCGTCCGCGGTGGTGATGCGGACCTGCACGCCGTCCGCGCCGTTGGACAGGAACGGGGCGGTGCCCAGGCGGCCGGCCACCGCCGTGTCCGCCTCGTTGATCTCCACGGACTCCCACGGGCCGAAGTTCTCTCCCTCGCGCAGGCGCATCTGCACGTCGGTCACCTGCGGACCGGAGGCGTCCCAGGTGAGGCCGGCGAGCATGAACTCCTCTGCAGTGGCCTCGAGCAGGTTGCCGTCCACGGCGAGGGTCTGCTCTGACTCGCCGGTCACCTGCGCGGTGGTGCCGGCGGCCGGGGCGGAGGGGTCACCGGTGGCGGGGGCCGGAGCGGGCTGATCGGTTTCGGTGGCCTGGGAGACGGGCGGCAGGACGGCGGCGGCGAGGACGGCCGCGAGGACGGAGCCGTTCAGGGCACGGGGCATGGGACTTCCTCAAGTGATGCAGGTGTGCGGCGGATGCACTGACGCACGCCACGCACGCAGGCAGGGGAAGACCGGCGTCATCAGAGCACGATTCAGCATAGCCGTCGTCCTCATCGGGTGGACGAGACTAATATGCCCCGCCCCATTCGACTGCAGACCCTGCGCTTCACCCCGGGCCGGCCCTCCCACCGCCTCGGGGCTCGGTGCCCGCCTCGGGACCCTGCTCCGCGGCTCAGCGTCCCACGGCCGCGAGGTCCTCGATGAGCTGCTCCGCCAGCGGCTGCGCCGAGGCCGGGTTCTGACCGGTGTAGAGGTTCCCGTCCACCACCACGTGGGGGCGCATGGGCAGCACGGCCTTCTCGAAGTGCACCCCGTTGTGCTTCAGCTGGGACTCGAGGGTCCACTTGGCCTTGCGGGCGGCAGGGACGAGCTTCTCCTCCGCATCCGAGAAGCCGGTCATGGTGCGGCCGCGCACGGCGATGGTGCCGTCCTCCGCCTTGGCCGCGAACACGGCGGCCGGGCCGTGGCAGAGGAACGCGATCGGGGCGCCGGCGGCCATCCGGCGGGCGATCAGCAGTCCCGAGTCAGGGTTGTACGCCAGGTCCTCCATGGGGCCGTGGCCGCCGGGGTAGAACACGAGGTCGTACTCGGACTCGTCCACGTCCTCGAGCCGCACGGGCCGGTCCAGCTCCGCGCCGATCGAGGTCAGGTACTGCTCCGTGGCCTCCCGCTGGGCCGGGGTGCCGCCCATGACGCCGAGGGACGCCTCGTCCACGGTGGGGGCGTCTCCGCCCGGGGTGGCGATGGTGATGTCCCAGCCGGCCTCGCGGAACAGCCGGTGCGGGGTGGCGAGCTCGTCCGCCCAGAACCCGGTGGGGTGGACGGACCCGTCCTTCAGGGTCCAGCCCTGCGCGGCGGAGACGACGAAGAGGACAGAGGTCATGGTGTGGGGATCCTTCCGTGGGGGGGCTTCCCGACGACGGCCTCCCTCCCGGGGTGCCCGTCGTCGCCTTTCGGTGCCCCACTCTTCCCGCGTCTCGGGGATCCGGGAAGGGCTGAGGCGTGCCCGATTCAGCCCTCGGCCACCCGGACGCGCACCAGGTCCCGGGCCTCCTGGAGCGCACGGCGAGCCTGACGCGGCCGTCCTCGTCCGCGGCGTGCCGGGGCGCGTCCGCACGGGTGACGGCCTCCCCGAGCACGAGCCGCAGCTCCGTGATCACCTGCGTGGCCGTCGTCGGGTCGTTGATGCCGGGTGAGAGCGCACGCTCGGCGGCGCAGGCGGCGAGCCGCTTCTCGTCGACCTCGTTGAGGTGTCCGTGGCGGTCGTCCATCCGCACCACGGTGGACGTGCCCGCAGGCGACCACAGACCCAGCTCCGGGGCGTCCTCCGCCTCCAGCAGGGCGCTGCGGAGGGTCTTGAGGCACGCCGAGGGTCCACTGCGTGATGCGCGTGGACAGGAAGACCTGCAGGATGCGCGGGCTGAACTGGCTGGAGGCCAGCTGCATGACCACCATCGTGATGGAGAAGACCAGACCGGTCACCGAGATCATCGCGCTGGCGATGGCGCCGAGGACGCTGCGGGCCCTGTCCGGTCCGCCCGGGAACGTCACCCAGATCTCATCGGTGCAGGGCGGCGTCGAGCTGCGGAAGCACCAGGCCCAGCAGCACCGCCGCCACCGTGACCGCTGCCTGGATGACCCAGAACGGCTGCACGAGGCGGCGCAGCGGCAAGGCGATGTGGATGCTGTGCGGTGCGGCCAGCACCGGCACCTGGGCGGGGACGGAGCTCATGGGGACCGGTCAATCAGGCAGGCCCGCCGGAGGCGCTCGGACAGGCCGGGCGGACAGACGGAGGTGAGGAGCCGTCGTCGGGAAGAGGGCGCCGATAGGCTCGAGGGCATGACCACGCCGTTCCAGAAGCAGAAGCTGCGCTCGTTCATCGCCGACCTCGCCGAGCAGGACCAGTGGCCGGACGACCTGGCCGCACAGGCGTCCGAGCTGACCGGCGAGTCCGAGGTGTATCCCGAGATGGCGACGATCGCCACCGGGCTGGTCGCGTCGATCGGCGCCGGCATCAACCTGGACCCCGAGGACGTGTGGCCCGGCGTGAAGGAACGGTTCCTGCAGGTGGTCCCCAAGGGCGAGGACGGGCAGCCCGGCCAGCTCGAGCTGCTGACGTACCAGTGCCTGCACGCCCTCAGCGAGGGCGCCGGGTCCGAGTACTTCCGCTCCCGGCTCGAGGCGTTCCCGGGCCCGTATGCGGCCCGCGGGTTCTCCAGCGCGATCGACTACCTGGTGTATTCGGTGGCCGTGGAGCTCGACGAGTCCCCCGAGTCCGTCTACGCCGGCGTGCGTGCCGGGCAGTACTCGGAAGGAGCAGGTGCGGGGTGAGCCCCCTCCGGCTCACCCGTCCGTGACGACCTGCCCCGCCCATGCCGCGACGCCGTCCAGCGCCGTGCGGAGCCTCGCCCCCGCAGCACCGTCCGGGACGGTGAGCCGGGCGTCCAGGTCCCGGCAGGCCCACAGCAGATGCCAGGCCAGGTCCTCCCAGCCGAACCCTCCGACCGTGAAGCGGCAGCCCGCCCGGGTGGCCACGAGGTCCTCGCGATAGGCGGCCGGGATCCGCTCGGCGACCCGCTCGGCGCCGACGTCCATCTCCACCTCCAGCACGCACGGGAAGCGCTCCGTCATGGTGCGTTCGAGGCCGTGCGGAGGGACCGGGCGGGGTGCACAGCGGAAGGTGGTCGCGTGGATCCCGGACATCCGGTCCAGGCGGAAGAGGCGCCAGTCCTCCCGGTCCCGGTCGAAGGCCTGCAGGTACCAGCGCTCGCCCTGGGTCATGAGCCGCCCGGGTTCGACGAGGCGTGGACCCTGTTCCCCTGAGGGCTTGACGTAGTCGAAGCGGACGAGCCGGTGGTCGCGCTGCGCGAGGGCCAGCTCCTGGAGCGCCTGCAGGTCCACCGCGGGGCGGCTGTGCGGGATGGCGCTGGTGGCGGTGTCCACCGCGGCGGCCACCGCCCGCAGGCGCGGGGGCAGGACCTGCTCGAGCTTCGTGAGGGACCGCAGCGCCGCCTCTCCCACGTCGTCGGACCCGGCGAGGGCGGCCATCCGCAGGCAGGCCACCATGGCGACGGCCTCGTCGTCGTCCAGCAGCAGCGGCGGGAGGCGGCGGCCGGCGCCGAGCCGGTACCCGCCCTCGATGCCACGCTCGGACTCGACCGGGTAGCCCAGCTCTCGGAGCCGGGTCACATCCCGGCGCACGGTCCGTTCGGTCACACCGAGGCGTTCGGCGAGCTCGTGCGCCTGCCAGGTGGTGCGAGCCTCCAGCAGGCCCAGGAGTCGGAGCACACGCTGTGTGGTGTCAGCCATGCGGCCATTCTGCCCCGAGGCAGCGGACCAAACCTGTCCGCAAGGAGCGGTCTGATGATTCTCGACGGCACTCCCGCCGGCGACGAAAGGAAGCACCATGCTGTACCTCCCTCAGATCCACAACGAGCACACCACCCTCTGCCGCTACCTCGACGTCCAGCTCGACGCGATCCGTGCCAGCGCCTACGGGCTCAAGGACGAGCAGGCCCGGCAGTGCCCGCTGCGCAGCGACCTGAGCATCAGCGGCCTGCTCAAGCACACCGTCTTCGTGATGCGGCAGTCCCTGTCCGGTGCCGGTCACTCCGAGCACGACCAGCCGGACACCGCGTTCTTCACCAGCTTCACCCCCACCGAGGAGGAGACCCTGGACGCCCTGCTGTCCCTCTTCGACGCGGTCCGCGCGGACTACACGGCCATGTGCCGGGAGGGAGACCTCGACGCCGTGGTGGAGCTCGGTCCCATGCCCTGGGTCGGCCTGGACGAGCCCCGGTCCGCGGCCCTGCGCTACCAGTACGTGCACCACGTCGAGGAGTTCGCCCGGCACGCCGGCCACGCAGACCTGATCCGCGAACAGATCGACGGCGCCCAGGCCGTCGAGCTGCAGGCCGCCGTGGAAGGGCTGCCTGCCAACGAGTATGTGACGCCCTGGGGGCAGTGACCCGGCGGCCGGTGCCCACGAACCGGGCGCGGCCGCAGATCCCGGCTAGCCTTCGCCCCATGTCCTCCCGCAGCCCGCTGGCCCTGATCCTGATGACCGCGATCGTGCCGGTCCTCTGGGGATCCACCTATGTGGTGACGCGCCAGTGGCTGCCGGCGGACATGCCGCTCACCGGGGCCGCGATCCGCGCGCTGCCCTCCGGCCTGCTCCTGCTGGCCGTCACCCGGCAACTGCCCCAGGGCCAGTGGTGGTGGCGCGCCACGGTGCTGTCCTTCATCACCATGGGTCTGTTCTTCGTCCTCGTGTACACCTCCGGGGCCCGCCTGCCCTCCGGGGTCGCGGCCACGCTCATGGCCTCGGGCCCGCTGGTCATGGTGGTGCTGGGCCGGCTGCTGCTGAGGGAGAAGGCGCCGGTCATGGCGTACGTGGGGGCCGTCGTCGGGATCCTGGGGGTGGCGCTGCTGGCGGGGTCGGCGATCGCCACGCTGGACGTGCTCGGCGTGGTCGCGGCGCTGGTGGCCGTGCTGATCTCCTCGCTCGGCTACGTGCTGGCGAAGAAGTGGAAGCCCCCGGTGTCCTCGCTGACGTTCGCGTCCTGGCAGCTGACGATCGCCGGGATCATGCTCACCCCCGCGGCGCTGATCGTCGAGGGCCCTCCCCCGGCACTGGACCTGCCGGCGATCCTCGGCTTCGCCTACCTCGGCCTGATCTGCACCGGCCTGGCCTACGTGCTCTGGTTCCGCGGCCTGGCCGGGCTCCCCGCGCGGACGGTCGGCATCCTGGGTCTGCTGAACCCGCTGGCCGGCACCCTGCTCGGGGCGCTGGTGGCCGGGGAGGTCCTCTCCCCCGTGCAGGCCCTCGGCGGCGTGACGATTCTCGCCGGCGTGGGTCTCGGGCTGCTCACCACGCCGCGGCGCCGCGGCCGGCGGCCTTCCCCGGCACCCGCACCCTCTCGTCTTCGCTAGCGAAACGGGGACGGGGTGCCCACAGCGCACACCGGTTCCTGAGTCCTGCCCCAGGTCCGCGAGAGCGGCGGCGACCTCCCGCGTCCCGGCACGCGCCGGCGGTGAGGAGCAGGCCCCCGTTCGCGCAGCGGGGTGACCCGCGGGGTCCGCCTGCTCGCCGGCACCGCCGGCATCCCCGTGCTGCTGGGCGTGCTCGCGGTGGTCCTGTCCTTCACGACGACGGCCCTGGCCTGGCCCGCCGTCCTCGCCCTGGTGCTCAGCGGGATCGCGGCGGTGTGCCTGGCTGCCGGCGCGGTGTGCCTGCGGTCCGCCCCGCCTCCTCGCTTTCGCTGACGAGACGGGAGGGGCTGCCGGCGGTCTGGCTTTCGCTGACGAAACGTCAGAGGGTGGCGGAGGGGCGGGCCTTGGCGGTCAGGTGGCGGCGCTTCTCGATCAGGGTCTCCCACGGGTGGGCGACGTCCTTGAGGTTCAGCGGCGGCTCCAGCTCGTCCACCACCTCGTGGGCCACGGCGTCCACCTCGGCGGAGTCCACGGCCACGGTGGAGACGGTCAGGTGCTCCTTCATCCAGGCGGTGAGGCGGTCCTCGGCGTCCGGGGTCAGGGCGAACTTGGCCGAGCGCGAGCCCGGGGAACGCGGCACGAGGGTCAGCTCGAGCTCGTCGAAGAGCAGGGCGGCGAGGCTGCGGCGCAGGGTCGAGGTCGCGGTGCGGCCGGAGTGGAAGTGCCCGCGGACATCGCGTCCGAGCAGGGACTTCGGAGCGGTGCCCACATAGAGGAGGTTGTCGTCGAAGGCCACGTCGTCCAGGCCGAGCTGGGCGATCGCGGCGTCGTCAGCGGCCACGGCGAAGAGGCCCGGGACGGCGTCCACGCCGGTCAGGTACTCCTCGTAGGACGCCCCAGCCGCGGTCAGCGCGGCGGCGGCATCGGTGGCCTGCGGGGTCATGGTGGCGGTTGCTGCGGTGTTCATGCCTCCCATAGTGGGACGGGCAAACTTCCCACCCCCATGGGTGTCCATAGTCTGGACACTTGACCAAATAGTGAGATCAGCGCGGCGGCCGCCCCGGGTCCATACTGGTCCGCATGGCCCCCCGTTCCAGCCCCTCCACCCCGCCGCCCGAGAGCGCCTCTCCGACCCGCTCCCCCGCACCGCGCACCGTCCACCTCGGCATCTCCGGGGAGTCCGCGCGCATCGTCCCGGACGAGCACGAGGGCGGCCACGTCCTGGAGATCGGCGGGCACGTCCAGTCCCACGTGGACCTCGCCCGGCCCCGGCACATCCGGTACGAGTACCTGCGGCGCATGGCCAACGTGCTGGACGTCCTCGCCCGGCCGGGGAGCCGATCGACATCCTCCACCTCGCGCCGGCGCCCTCACGCTCCCCCGCTACGTGCAGGCCACCCGTCCCGGCTCGGACCAGACCGTGGTGGACATCGACCGGGAGCTGGTCTCCTTCGTCGCCGCCGAGCTGCCGCTGCCCGAGGGCACCCGGCTGACCTCCGTGATGGCCGACGCCCGCGACGCCGTTCAGTCCCTGGCCGGCCGCACCTTCGACGCGGTCGTCCTAGACATCGCCGCCGGCGTGGACACCGCTCCGCACCTGACCGGCAGGGACATGTTCTCCGTCCTGCTGGACCTGCTCGCCCCGGCCGGCGCACTGCTGGTGAACGTGGGGGACGAGACCGGCCTACGCTTCCTCGCCGACCAGGCCCGCGAGCTCGAGGCCGCCTGCCTGGACGCCCGCCTGACCGGCGCCTGGACCCTGGCCGACGCGACCATGCTCGAGCGGCTGGCCTACGGCAACGCGGTGCTGGCCGCCGGCGGCCTGTTCGGGGGGGCGCCTCCGCGGCGACGGACAGGCCTGGGAGGGGGCCGTCGTCGGGAAGGACGAGCTGACCGAGCGGCTCACCGCCGCCGGACCGCACCCGGCAGCCGTGCTGGATCCGGCCGGCACCGCCGGCCTGGCCAGGAGGATCGGCCTTGCCTGAGCAGACCACGACGACGGCACGCACCTCCGCCCCGCCCCGCACCCTGATGGTGCTCCTGTTCTCCCTCTCCCTGGTGGCCGGCGCCGTCACGCCGCTCCAGGGGCGGGTGAACTCGGCCCTGTCCACCGCCGTGGCGGACCCGATCCTGGCGGCGCTGATGTCCTTCGCGTCCGGCCTGGCGACCATGGTGCTGGTGACCGCCCTGGTGCCCGCCGGGCGGCGGGCGGCGGCCGAGGTGCTGCCAGCCCTGCGCGACGGGCGGGTGCGCTGGTGGTACTTCACCGCCGGGTTCATCGGGGCGTGCCTGGTGTTCACGCAGTCGCTGACGATCCCGGTGATCGGGGTGGCGGTGTTCACGGTGGCGATGGTGACCGGCCAGGTGGTCGGCGGCATGGGTGTTGGACCGGCTCGGCCTGACGCCGGCGGGCGTGCAGCGGATCGGACCGCGCCGGCTGGCCGGCGCCGTG
>NZ_JBNFOB010000041.1:0-12638 GCF_057364565.1 Micrococcus sp. LASM2_SD2
TGGCCCGCGTGCCGCAGGCACGGCGCAGGCTCACCCCCGTCACCGCGGTGGCCGCCGCCCTCCCGGCCGGCGCGGTGCTTCGGCCGGGCACCGATCCGGACTCCGGACCCGACTTGATCGACCGTCTCGCCGCCACCGACACTGCGGTGTGGGCGGTCACCCGCCCCGACGGCACCGTGCAGGGCATCCTTGCGCGCACCGCCGTCCTGAACGCCCTCGAGCGCACCCCGCCGAGGCACCGAAGGAGAACACCCACGTGACCGAGCAGACCCCCACGCCCGCCCCCACCGGCGTGAGCGCCCGCCGCGGCCCGCTGCGGGCTGGCCAGCGTGTCCAGATCAAGGACGCCAAGGGCCGGCTGAACACCATCACCCTCATCCCGGGCGGCCAGTTCCACAGCTACCAGGGCGTGCTGCGGCACGACGACCTGATCGGCGGCCCCGAGGGCGTGGTGGTCCAGAACAGCTCCGGGCACGACTACCAGGTGCTCCGTCCGCTGCTGAACGACTTCGTGCTGTCCATGCCGCGCGGCGCCACCGTGGTCTACCCCAAGGACGCCGGGCAGATCGTGCAGCAGGCGGACATCTTCCCCGGTGCCGTCGTGGTGGAGGCCGGCGTCGGCTCCGGCGCGCTGTCCATGTCGCTGCTCCGCGCGATCGGCGACGGCGGCGAGCTGCACTCCTACGAGCGTCGCGAGGACTTCGCGGAGATCGCCCGCGCCAACGTCGAGTCCTTCTTCGGCGCCGAGCACCCGGCCTGGTCCATCCACGTCGGCGACGCGCAGGAGCGGATGCTCGAGATCCACCAGCCGCACTCCGTGGACCGTGTGGTCCTGGACATGCTCGCCCCCTGGGAGTGCGTGGACGCCGTGGCCACCGTGCTGGCCCCCGGCGGCGTCTGGCTCAACTACGTGGCCACCGCCACCCAGCTCTCCCGCGTGGCCGAGGCCATCCGCGAGTCCGGGCGTTTCACCCAGATCGAGGCCAACGAGACGCTCGTCCGCGGCTGGCACCTGGACGGCCTGGCCGTCCGCCCGGACCACCGGATGGTGGCCCACACCGGCTTCCTGCTCACCGCCCGCCGCCTGGCCTCCGGGGAGGAGGCGCTGAAGATGAAGCGCCGTCTCAAGGTCTCCGAGTTCAAGGACGAGGACGTCGAGGCCTGGCGCCCGGCAGACGAGGCGCGCTGGACCCCGCAGGCCCTCGGCGAGCGCGTGGTCACGGACAAGAAGGCCCGCAAGAACCTCAAGGAGGCCCGTCTCACCGCCCGCCGCGCCGCGGAGGCCGAACAGGGCGTGTTCGCCCACGGCAACCCGGCCCGAGGCTGACGGCCCCACCTGCACCACCTCATCCCCACGAGGAGGACCGATGAGCGAGAACGACCCCACCACCGGCACCGCCGGCCGAGCCGACGGCACCGCCGAGGAGCGCGCCGCCGAGCTCGGCCGCATGCTCTCCGACGCCCAGGGCACCGCGGAGCGACTCCGCCTGCAGCTGGAGTCCGCGCAGCGCCACGCCTCGACGCAGTCGGAGCGTCGCCGCGCCGCGGAGGCTCAGCTGCAGACCGCGGCCCGCAACAACCGACGCATGGTGGACCTGCTCGAGGACACCCGCACGGAGATCACCACGCTCAAGCAGGCGCTCGAGGCCACCACGCAGCCGCCCTTCCTGTACGCGCTGCTGGAGCAGGTGCATCTGCCGCGTGAGCCGCGCGAGGGCGTCGAGTCCGCCGCCGTGGTGCGCGGGGGAGCGGACGTGGTGCAGAACGGCCGCCGCATGCGCGTGGCCGTCTCCCCGCTGCTGGACGCCACGAGGCTGGTGCCGGGCTCCGAGGTGCTGCTGGACGAGACCCAGTCGATCGTCGGGATCGCCGATGTCCCGCGGGCCGGGCAGATCCTCCGCGTCAAGGAGGTCCTGGACTCCGGGGACCTCGTGGTGGCCGGCACGGCGGACGAGGAGCGCGTCGTCCGGCGCAGCCCCGCCCTGGCCCAGGCCGACCTGCGCCACGGGGACGCCGTCACCGTGGACCCCCGCCAGGAGTGGGCGCTGGACACTGTGGTGCTCTCCGAGGTGGAGGACGTCCTGCTGGAGCAGACGCCGGACGTGTCCTTCGCGGACATCGGCGGCCTCGGCTCGCAGATCGAGCGGATCCGCGAGGCCGTGGAGGTGCCGTTCCTGCACCCGGAGCTCTACGCCGAGCACGGGCTGCGCGCCCCGAAGGGCATCATGCTCTACGGTCCGCCGGGCACGGGCAAGACCATGCTCGCCAAGGCCGTGGCCTCCTCCCTCTCCGCCCGGTCCACCGCCCGGCACCCGGCGGTGTTCCTCAACATCAAGGGGCCGGAGCTGCTGAACAAGTACGTGGGGGAGACCGAACGCCACATCCGCATCATCTTCGAGCGGGCGCGGGAGAAGGCGGCCGCCGGCGCACCGGTGGTGGTGTTCTTCGACGAGATGGAGTCCCTGTTCCGCACCCGCGGCTCCGGGGTGTCCTCGGACGTGGAGACCACGATCGTCCCGCAGCTGCTGGCCGAGATCGACGGCGTGGAGTCGCTGGGCAACGTGATCGTCATCGGCGCGTCCAACCGTGAGGACATGATCGACCCGGCCGTCCTGCGTCCGGGCCGCCTGGACGTGAAGGTCCGCATCGACCGGCCGGACCGCGCCGGCGCCGCGGAGATCATGGGCAAGCACCTCACCGCCGACGTCCCGCTGCACGACGAGGAGATCGAGGACGCCGGCTCCGCCGAGCAGGCGCGCACGGACCTGATCGAGCGCACCGTGGACGCCCTCTACGAGCGCAGCCCGCGCACCGCCCTGGCTGAGCTGACGGACGCCGCCGGCGGCACCACCGTCCTCCACCTGGCGGACCTCGTCTCCGGCGCCGTGGTGGCGGATGTGGTGGACCGGGCCAAAGCGCCACGCGGTCCGGGACCTGCTGGCCGCCGACGAGGACCGCGCGGCCCGCGGCGTGCGCACCGTGCACCTGCTCGAGGCGGTGGACGGGGTGCTGGCGGACCAGACCGACCTGCTGGCCACCGTCTCCCCGGCCGAGTGGGCACGCACCTCCGGCTGGCGCGGCCCCCACCTGGCCGGTCTCACCATGCTGCGGGGGTCCTCCTCCGGCGGCTTCGCCCGGGAGGCGCGCCGATGAGCCCCGTCCAGCCCACCACGCCGGCGCCGAAGGCCCAGTTCCCGGCGTTCACCGGTCAGCGCCCGCTGTTCCCGGAGACCATGCCCTCCGGCGCCGAGGAGCCGCCGAACGGCCGCGACGCCGCCGGCTGGGGCGTGCACCGGGTCATGGGCACCGAGACCGAGTTCGGGATCCATGCGCCGGCGAACCCGCAGGCCCATCACACGGTGCTCTCGCTCGAACTGGTCAACGCCTACGCGGACAGGGCCACACGCAGCGGCACGCCGGTGGCGGGGACCGAGTGGGACTACTCCGCCGAGTCCCCGCTGGTGGACGCCCGCGGGTGGCGCATGCCGCGCTCGGCCGCACACCCCTCGCAGCTGACGGACGAGGCGATCACCGGCGACGACGGCGAACCGATCCACCTGCTGGTCAACACCGTGCTGGCCAACGGCGCCCGCTGGTACGTGGACCACGCCCACCCCGAGTACTCCTCGCCGGAGACCACGACCCCCCGGGACGCGATGGTCTGGGACGCCGCCGGAGACCTGATCGCGCAGGACGCCGTCGACCACATCGCGTCCGGGGAGGGCAGCCCCGAGGTCCGTCTCTACAAGAACAACGTGGACGGGAAGGGCGCCTCCTACGGCGCGCACGAGAACTACCTGGTGGCCCGCGCCCTGGACTTCGACGAGCTCGTGGCCGTCCTGCTGCCGTTCTTCACGGCCCGCCAGGTACTGGTGGGCGCCGGACGGGTGGGCATCGGCACGAACGGGGCCGAGCCCGGCTTCCAGCTGTCCCAGCGCGCGGACTACGTCGAGGAGCAGGTCGGGCTGGAGACCACCATCCACCGGCCGATCGTCAACACCCGGGACGAGCCGCACGCCGTCCACGACGCCTACCGCCGCCTCCACGTGATCATCGGCGACGCCACCCTGTCCCAGCACGCCACCTGGCTGCGGATGGGCATGACCGCGCTGGTGCTCACGCTCGCCGAGGCGGGCACGGCCCCGCACCTCGAGCTGGAGGACCCGGTGGCAGCCCTGCAGACGATCAGCCGGGACCCGTCCCTGCAGGCGGCGGTCCCCGCCGCCGTGGTGCACGACGACGGCACCCGCCTCCGCGCCCGCCTCACCGGGCTCGACATCCTCCGTATGTATCTGGAGGCCGCCGAGGCCCACTGCGCCGCCCACGGGGTGGACGACGCGGACACCGCCGACGTGCTCGCCGCCTGGCGGCAGGACCTGGACGACGCCGCGGCCGATCCGGTGTCCCTGGCCGACCGCGCCGACTGGGCCGCCAAGCTGCGCCTGCTCGAGGGCATGCGCGCCCGCTCCGGCGGGGACTGGTCCGACCCCCGGCTCGGCATGCTCGACCTGCAGTACACGGACCTGGCACCGGCCCGCTCGCTGCACCGGCGGCTGGCGGCGGCCGGCCATCTGCGGGTGCTGGCGGACGAGGACGAGGTGCGTGCCGCCGTCGGGAATCCACCGACGACCACGCGGGCCTGGCTGCGCGGGTCCCTGGTCCGCCGGCATGCCCGCCAGGTGGTGGGCGCCGCCTGGGGACAACGTGCTGCTGCGTCCGCAGGAGGGCGACCGGCTGCACCGCATCCCGCTGGTCGAGCCGCTGCGCGGCCGCGCGGACGACCTGCCGGGCTGGTGGGGCCCGGACGGACGCACCCCCGAGCCGGCCGAGCTGATGCGGGAGCTCACGGCCCTGACGGGCGCGTTCTGAGCGCGTAGGCTCGCAGCAGATCCCATCCCCACGACCGAGGAGGACCCATGGCCCAGGAGCGCATCCACCACCAGAAGCAGGGCGGCGGCGACGGCGGCGAGGACGCCGGCCTGCAGCAGCAGGCCCAGCAGTCCTCCACCGCACCGAGCGCGGACCTTGACGGCCTGCTGGACGAGATCGACACCGTCCTGGAGTCCAACGCCGAGGAGTTCGTGAAGGGCTTCGTGCAGAAGGGCGGCCAGTGAGTGACCGCCGGATCTTCGGGCTGGAGACCGAGTACGGGGTGCAGCACTGGCACCCCGAGGGACGTCGGCTGAGCCCGGAGGAGGTGGCCCGCTACCTGTTCCGCCCCGTGGTGGAGTGGGGACGGTCCTCCAACGTCTTCGTGGAGAACGGCTCCCGGCTCTACCTGGACGTGGGCTCCCACCCCGAGTACGCGACCGCCGAGTGCTCGACGCTGGACGAGCTGCTCGTCTCGGACGCCGCCGGGGACGAGATCATGCGGGACCTGGTGGCCCAGGCCGAGGAGCGCATGCGTGCCGACGGCATCGAGGGGTCCGTGTACCTGTACCGCAACAACGCGGACTCGGCCGGCAGCTCCTACGGCTCCCACGAGAACTACCTGCTGCGCCGCCGCAGCGAGTACCGCCGGCTCACCGACGCCCTCGTGCCGTTCCTGGTCTCCCGGCAGATCCTCGTCGGCGCCGGCCGGGTGGTCCCCGCCTGCGTCTGGCCCGAGGGTGAGGGCCGGGCGCACTTCGCCTTCTCCCAGCGCGCCGACTTCGTGCAGGAGGCCGTCTCCTCCTCCACCACCCGCTCCCGGCCGATCATCAACACCCGCGACGAGCCACACGCCGACGCCTCGCAGTACCGGCGCCTGCACGTGATCGTGGGCGACTCGAACCTCTCCGAGCACACCCACCTGCTGCGATTCGGCGCCACCGACCTGATGCTGCGCATGATCGAGGCCGGCTGGTCCCTCGGGGACAAGGAGATGCCCCATCCCACGGACTCGATCCGCGAGGCCAGCCACGACCTCACCGGCACAGCGCAGCTGCGGCTGCGCACCGGCACCGCCTCCGCGCTCGAGCTCCAGGAGCACTATCTGGAGCGCGCCCATGCGTTCGTGGAGGCCCACGGCGCCCACCACGACCGGGTGGAACAGGTCCTCGACCTCTGGGAGGAGGTCCTCGAGGCCGTCCGCTCCCAGGACACCTCCCGCATCGACACGCGCATCGACTGGGCGATCAAGCGCCGCCTGCTCGAGGACTACCGCGCGCGTCACGGCCTCGACTGGGGCTCGCCCCGCCTGGCACAGCTCGACCTCGCCTTCCACGACCTGGCCCGCGGCCGCGGCCTCTTCCAGGTGCTGCTCGAGCGCGGCCGCGTGGAGCGGGTGATCGATCCGGCCGCGGCCGAGCGTGCGCTGACCGATCCGCCGCAGACCACCCGTGCGGCGGTGCGCTCCGAGTTCATCCGCCGGGCCCGGGAACGGGAGCTCGCCTACGCCGTGGACTGGACCACGATGAAGCTCAACGACTTCCCGATGCACGTCATCTCCATGAAGGACCCCTTCGAGACCTCCCCGGAGTCCGTGGAGCGGCTGTTCGACGGCGTGGTGGATCCAGCCTGAGTCCAGACTCCGTGGGTATGTTGGAGCCCATGACTTCCACCACACCGCTGGGCCGCACCCGCCGGCCCCTGACCGCCCTGTCCCTGTCCCTGGCCGCACTGCTGCTGGCGACCGCGTGCTCCGGCGACGACTCGCCCGGCGAGGACCACGCGCCCTCGGGCGCCGAGTCCTCGACGTCGGCCCCCGCCGAGGGCAGCAAGGACGAGAAGGACGGCGGCGAGGACAAGGGCGGGGACGGGTCCGACGAGGACTACCCCCGTGCCCAGGCCGGCTCGGGGGTCGGCCAGACCGAGAAGCTGGAGTCCGTGTCCCTGAGCGCCGCCGAGGGCAAGGACCCCGTGGTCCAGACCGACACCCCCATCAAGGCGGACGAGGTCTCCACCCGCGTCCTCAAGACGTCGGACCGCGACCCGGCGAAGGACGGGGACCTCGTCACGGTCTCCACCGTCGCCGTGAACCCGGAGGACGGGAAGGTGATGGGGGAGAACTTCTCCACCGACCCGGAGGTCGTGGTGCTCAACCAGCGCCTCAAGGACGCGAACCAGGAGCTGTACCGGATGCTGCGCACCAGCGCCCCGGGCTCCGAGGTCGCCTACTACATCCCGGAGCAGAAGGCGCCGGAGGGAGAGGACGGAGAGAGCCAGGGCCAGGACATGCCCGCCGCGCTCTACGTCTTCCGGGTGAACGAGATCCTGCCGAAGGAGGCGAAGGGCACCGAGGTCACGGACCTGAACCCGGACCTGCCGAAGGTCACCGTGGACGAGGAGTCCGGCCACCCGACGATCGACAAGCCCTCCGGGGACGCGCCGAAGGAGCTCACGGTCCAGCCGCTCATCCAGGGCGACGGCGCCGAGGTCGGCGAGGACGACCAGGTCACCGTCCAGTACAGCGGCGTCACCTGGTCCGAGGGAAAGACCTTCGACAGCTCCTGGGAGCGCGGCGGCGACCCGGTCACGTTCTCGCTCAACCAGGTCATCCCGGGCTGGAAGGAGGGCCTGGCCGGGCAGAAGGTCGGCTCCCGCGTCCTGATCTCCATCCCGTCCGACAAGGCCTACGGCGAGCAGGGCAGCCCGCCGGACATCGGCAAGGACGAGGACCTGCTGTTCGTGGTGGACGTCCTCCACGCCCAGGAGCCGCCGAAGCCCCAGGCCCCGCCGGCGCAGCCCGGCGACCAGGGGTCCGAGGGCTCCGAGGGCTCCGAGCAGTCGGATCGCTGACCCCGTCCCCTCCACGACACAGTCCGGTCCCGGACACCGCCCCGCCGTGCGCGCCCCGTGCGACGGCACACCTGCCAAGAGAGGAACACACACCATGTCCTTCGGACAGCGCGACTACGACCGCACCAAGCCCGAGGTGGACTTCCCGGGCGACACCCCGCCCACCGAGCTCGTCGCCGAGGACCTCATCGAGGGCTCCGGCCCTGCCGTCGAGGCCGGCTCCCGCGTCCAGGTCCACTACGTGGGCGTGGCCTGGTCTACCGGCGAGGAGTTCGACGCCTCCTGGAACCGGGGCACCCCGCTGCCCCTGACCGTCGGGGTCGGCCAGGTCATCGCCGGCTGGGACCAGGGCCTGCTCGGGATGAAGGTCGGCGGCCGCCGCCGCCTCGAGATCCCGCCCCACCTGGGCTACGGCGCCCGCGGCGCCGGCTCCGCCATCGGCCCGAACGAGACGCTGATCTTCGTCTGCGACCTCGTCTCGGTCGACTGACCGGGAACGGACACCGCCGATGGCACGCACGTCCGGGGAGCAGGAGCGCCGGACCACCGAGCGCCAGATCGCGTTGCTCATGATGCTCCTCCACGCCCGCCGCGGCTACACGGCCGAGCAGATCCGCAGGGACGTGGAGGGGTACCAGGGGCTGGACGACGAGAACTTCGAGAAGTCCTTCCAACGTGACCGCGCGCTCCTGCGCGACATCGGCGTCCCCCTCGCCGTGGACCGGCCCGAGGAAGGGCCGGCCCGCTACTCGGTCGACGCGCAGGACCTGGTCCTGCCGGAGATCGACTTCAGTCCGGCGGAGCGCCGCGCCCTGCTCCACGCCCGCGAGGTGTGGAGCGAGGCGCGGCTCCAGTCTGAGGTCATGCGCGCGGTGGGCCTCTTCGTGGATCCGGGAGCGACCGAGGAGCACGGCCGCGGTCTGCCCCGCATCGTCCGCCGGATCACGCCCGGCCTCGAGCTGTTCCTCGACGCTGCCGTGGAGCAGCAGACCCTCAGCTTCGGGTATCGCACCGCAGCCGGGGAGACGACGCCGAAGGGTCGTCCCCGCCGCATGCGCGTCTGGTCCGCCCTGGAGGTCGGCGGCCGCTGGTATGCGGCCGGCTGGGACCTCGACCGCCGCCAGGAACGCCTGTTCCGGATCACTCGCGTGATCGGCACTCCGAAACGCCTCACCGGCGCCGACGCGGAGGATGCGCCCTCCCGCCCTGCGGGCTGGAACCCGGCCGACATCCGCGACCGACTGCTCGGCCGCGGCGAGGGGGAGCGCGAACGGATCCGGCTCTGGGTGGCCCCGGGCCGGGGTCATTCCGTCCGCCTGCGCGCAGACGCCGTGGACCCGGAGCCGGCCGACGGCGCCGCCCCGGGTGAGGGCTGGGAGCTGTTCGAGATGGACCGCCCCGCCCACGACGGCCTCGAGCAGGTCTGCGGGCAGCTCATGGGCGTGGTCCAGCCCTCCGCCGCCGACCCGGCCCTCGCCGCCGAGGTGTACGAGGCCTGGGGGAGTGTCCGCGACCGGCACGCCGGAGATCCGGACCTGTCCGTCCTCCCCGCGTTGAAGCGTCCGAGCAGCCCGCGCCTGCGTCCGGGCCAGCGCGACCGGGTCGGCCGTCTGCTGGACATCGTCGGGTTGGCCAACCGCTCCGGCGGCATCACCAAGGCGGAGCTGCGCGAGCGGCTCGAGCTCTCGGCCGACCAGCTGGACCGCGACCTGCGCGACCTCACCACCTGCGGCCTGCCCGAGCGCGAGTTCCCTGGCTGGCTCTTCGACGTGGACCCCGAGTCGGAGATCGTGGAGGTGCTGCAGTCCAAGGACCTTCCGGCGCCGATCCGTCTGTCCACACCCGAGGCGCACCGCCTCACCGCCGCCCTGGACCTGGTCGCCCGGATGCCCCACCGGGACGAGGAGATCGGTCCCGCCGCGGTGACCGCCGCGGCCCGTCTGCGCGAGCTGCTGGACGACGCCGGACAGTCCCGGCCGGACGGGCGCAGTGACCTTCCCGTGGACCCCTCCCCGGCGACGGTGCCTGGCGGAGACGCGCCCGACCCGGGCGAGGGAGCCGCCGTCGGGACGCCCGATGCGGGCGAGGAGCCCTTCGCGGCGACACCGGTGACGTCCTTCTGGGACGTCCAGGCCGACCCGCAGACCGTCCGCGCCCTCATGGACGCCGTGGACCGGAGCCGGCTCGTGCGCCTGCGCTACCACTCCCTCCATACGGACGAGGTGACCGAACGGGAGGTGGAGCCTATGCAGCTCGTGCAGTCCGGCGTCCTGCTGTACCTGCAGGGCCACTGCCGGCGTGCCGGGGGCATGCGCACCTTCCGCGTCGAGCGGATGTCCGGCGTGGAGGTCCTCGAGGAGACCGTGCGTGCCCGCCGCCGGCCCGCCAAGGCGGTGCTGGCCCCCGAGGCCCCGGCCGTGCCCGCGGTGCTGGCCTGGGCGCACCGCATCCGGGACGTCGCCGACGACTACACGCCCGATCAGGAGACCGTGGACGCCGACGGCCGCCGCATCACCCGCGTGCGCCTGGTCTCCGAGGACTCGGCCGTCGCCCTCGTGGCCGCACACGCCGGCGACCTCGAGGTGCTCGAACCGGCCCAGTTGCGCCACGCCGTGCGCGAACGCGCGGCCGCCGCGATGCAGCGGCTCGAAACCGCTGTACGCTGGTGACCAGGAATTCCGACGAAAGGAACTCATCATGCCCGCTGGACTCCAGGGATGGCAGCTCGTCATCATCGTCCTCCTCGCGGTGCTGCTCTTCGCTGCCCCGAAGCTGCCCGCCATGGCCCGCAACCTGGGTCAGTCCATGCGCATCTTCTCCTCTGAGGTGAAGGAGATGCGCAACGACGGCAAGGCCAAGAAGGACGCCGAGGGCCAGGAGCGTCCCGCTGACGCCACCGACCCGGTCGAGGGCCGCATCGTCGACCGTGACGCCCACGACGGCCGCGAGGGCTCGCACCGCGCCGACAAGCGCTGACCGTTCCGAGGCCACAGCGTCCCATGAGCATGGAGCAGTCGACCCCCGACAGCGCGCCCGGCACGGGCGGCGCCGCCGGGGGTTCCGCGCGCCCGGCCCAGGCGCCTGGCCCAGGACACGCCCGCTGTGTCCCAGGAGGAGATCCGCGAGGCCGCGGCGCCACCCGAGAGCCGACGTCGGCGGTCCCGCCGCAAGGACAACCCGACCGGAGAGATGCCGCTGCGCGAGCACCTCACCGAGCTGCGCAATCGGATCGTCAAGTCCGGCATCGCCATCGCCCTGGGCACGGTGGTGGGGTTCTTCCTCTACGAGCCCGTCATGGCCGCCCTGGCGCAGCCGTTGCAGGACGCCCAGGAGCGGGGCATCCTCGCCTCGCTGAACTTCGACTCCGTGGGCCAGTCCTTCGACATCCTGCTTCAGGTCGGCCTGTTCATCGGGGTCATCCTCTCCAGCCCGATCTGGCTCTACCAGATCTGGGCGTTCATCATGCCCGGCCTGAAGGCCCAGGAGAAGAAGTACGCGATCGCCTTCCTCTCCGTCTCCATCCCCCTCTTCGTCAGCGGCGTGGTGATCGGCTATCTGGTCCTACCGCAGGCCGTCCAGTTCTTCACGGCGCTCATCCCCGACGGCGGCACCAACTACATCCCGGCCAACGTCTACATCCCGTTCCTGCTCCGCCTGTTCCTCGCCTTCGGCATCGCGCTGGTGCTCCCGGTGCTGCTGGTCGGGCTCAACATGCTCGGCATGCTCCCGGGCCGCACCATCCTCAAGCATTGGCGCATCACCGTGTTCGTCATATCGCTGATCGCGGCGATCGCCGCTCCGGGCGGCGACGCGATCACCATGTTCTACCTGGCCGCGCCCCTGTTCACCCTGTTCGCGGTCGCGATCGGCCTGTGCCTGCTCAACGACAAGCGCCGCAACCGGAAGCGGGCAAAGGAAGAGCAGGACATCGAGGCGGAGATCGCGGCCGGCCCGAAGCCGCTGCACGAGCTCTGAGTGATCCGCGGCGATCTCGCCGTCAGCGGACCTGCTGGGAGCCCGCCCAGACGCCCCACTAGGGTGGATCCATGGCCGACTCCCCGCACCTGACACCCTCGCCGGACGACGAGCCGGCCCTCAGCCCCGCCGAGCGGTACGCCGCCTCCCGCCGGGCCCGGCAGCACTCGGGCAGCCGCCTCGCCCAGTTCGCGGCCACCCTCGGCTTCCCCCTCGACGAGTTCCAGGTGAAGGCCTGCACCGAGGTCGAGGCCGGCCACGGGGTGCTCGTCGCCGCACCGACCGGCTCCGGCAAGACGGTCGTGGGCGAGTTCGCCGTGCACCTGGCCCTGTCCCAGGGCGGCCGGGCCTTCTACACGACGCCGATCAAGGCGCTGAGCAACCAGAAGTTCGCGGACCTCGCCGCGGTGCACGGTCCCGAGCGCGTCGGACTCCTGACGGGCGACACCTCGGTGAACCCGGACGCGGAGGTGGTGGTCATGACCACCGAGGTCCTGCGCAACATGCTCTACGCGGACTCCGATGCCCTCACCGGCCTGGCCAGCGTGGTCATGGACGAGGTCCACTACCTCGGAGACCGCTTCCGCGGGCCGGTGTGGGAGGAGGTCATCATCCACCTGCCCGAGCATGTGCAGGTGGTGTCCCTCTCGGCGACCGTGTCCAACGCCGAGGAGTTCGGCGCCTGGCTGGACACCGTCCGCGGCGCGACCTCCGTGATCGTCTCCGAGCACCGCCCCGTGCCGCTGTGGCAGCACGTCATGGCCGGGCCGCGCCTCTACGACCTCTTCGCCGAGGACGTCTCCTTCGAGGACTCGGCCGAGGACGACGGCGCCACCGTCCTCAACCCCGAGCTCGCGCGGCTGGCGACCAGCGCATCCCGCCAGGCCGAGAGAGCGGACTGGGGCCGCCCCGGGCGCGGCGGCGAGGCAGGGCGCCCGGGCCGT
>NZ_JBNFOB010000042.1:0-12432 GCF_057364565.1 Micrococcus sp. LASM2_SD2
CTGCGCTGCCGCCCACGAGGGCGACGGCGGTCAGCAGGGCTGCGGGGCGACGCAGGCGTCGGATCGGCGCGGCGGGACTCTACACTCGGCCCGGGTGCGCCCCTCCGCTCTCCGTCCGGAGAGCCACCGGCACGACGACGGCCACGCACCCTGGCAGGGTGCGTGGCCGTCGTCGGGAAGCCCCCTCGTCAGGGGCTGTCAGGGGCGGGTCAGCCGAGCGGGATGCGGCCCTTCAGCTGCTCCGGATCCGCCACCGGGCTGTCCTTGGTCTGCCTCATCAGCTCCTCGGCCTTCGGGACGGAGTCCCAGACGTTCCAGAGCAGGACGCCGCGGACGGTGCCGCCGTCCACGTAGTAGACGACCGCCGTAGAGGGGTCCGGCTTCCCGGACTCGTCCTCGGCCAGGTCCACCACGGTGGTGTGCTCCGTGGTGATCTCGCCGATCGCCTCGTAGCCGGCCTCGAACAGGTCGCCCCAGAAGAACGGGGTGTGGGTGTAGGCCTCGGCCTTGCCGGCCATCGCCCTGCCCGCCGCCAGGCCCTGGGTCTCCGCGGCGTCCGCGTGCTCCACACGGCGCGCACCCAGCAGGGCGTCCGGGTAGCGGGCGATGTCACCGGCGGCGTAGACGTCCGGCGCGGAGGTCTGCAGGTGCTCGTCCACCACCACGCCGTCCTCCACGGTGAGGCCGGCGAACTCGGCGAGCTCGGTGCGCGGCTCCACGCCGAGGGCCAGGACCAGGCGGTCCGCGTTGAGCTCGGTACCGTCCTCCAGCGTCACGGTGAGCACGCCCGGGGCCCGCAGACCGTAGTCCGACGGGCGGGAGACGTTCTCCTCCTCCGGCTGCTCCTCGGCCTCGGCGGCGGCATCGTCGTCCTCCGCGTCCTCGTCCTTCGCCGGCTCCGGATCCTGCGGGATGTCCTCCTCGGTGGGCTCGGCCACGTGCTCGGACTCGGTGACCGAGGCGTAGCGGCCCTCCACCAGGGTCACGCCGCGCTCCTCGTAGTCCTTCTGCACGGCCTCGGCCAGCTCCTCCGGGAGCATGTGGGACAGCAGCGGCAGCCGCGGGGACACCAGCGTCACCTGGGCGCCCACGCCGGTCAGGGCCGCGGCGAGCTCGGTGCCGATGTACCCGCCGCCGACCACGACCACGCGGTCCGACTTGTGCACGGCCCCGTGCAGTCGGCGGAAGTCCGAGGCGGTGCGGTAGGTGTGCACGCGGGCGCCCACCTGGGTGTCCCCGGTGATCGGCTCCGAGCCCGTGGCCAGGAGCAGGGAGCCGTAGGAGACGGTCTTGTCCGCGATCACCAGGGTGTGGGCCTCAGGGTCCAGGTCCGAGACCTCCACGCCCAGCAGGTAGTGAGTGTCCACGTCCGGGGCAGCCGGCTCCTTCTCGTCCGTGGTCACCAGGGCCGAGCCCTGCACGGTGGCGTCCTCGTCCGACCACAGCGTCTTGGACAGGTCCGGACGGTAGACGGGCGCCGAGACGTCCTCGCTGACCACCGCGACGGTCCCCTCCGGGGACACCTCGCGGATGCCCTCCACGGCCTTCACCGCGGCCATGCCGCCGCCCACGATCACGTGGTCGTACCGGTCCTCCATGTACGGGCTCGCGATCGGCGCGCCGGTGGGGTCCAGCAACGGGGCGTTCGTGGTGGTCTCGTCCGTGGCAGCCATGGCTGTCCTCCTTCCACACGGGCCTCGCGTCTGGCCCGCGCACTCCAGGCGCCGCGGATCGGTGCGGCGCCGCATCCCGTCATCATGGAGCGATCCCGAGGACGGAGGGAACCCCTCGTTGACGGGGAAGTTCCCGGGAGGACGCCGAAGGTGGGCCACCAAGAGGGCGAGCCGGGGCGCGCAGCCAGGCGGCCGTCGTCGGGACGGAGGGGCGGACAGCCCCCACCCGCACAGCACGGGCCCGGCGCCCTCAGGCGGAGGGCCTGCGGGCCGCCGGCATGCGGCCATGGACCAGCCAGTAGTAGAGCATCAGCGAGGCCATGACCGCGGCGGAGAGCAGGTACGCGGTGCTCAGCCCGATCCCTGCGGCCACGGCACCCACCACGATCGGGCCGAGCCCGGTGGCGATGTCCAGCAGCAGGAAGTAGGTGCCGGTGGCCACGCCGAACTTCACCGGCGGCACCGACTGCACCGCCACGGTCTGGAACCCGCTGATCAGCGGCCCGTGGCTCAGCCCGAACAGCAGCCCGCTCACCAGCAGACCCGGGGCGGTCTGCCACTGGGACAGCAGCACGAACGCGGCCGCATAGCTGCCCAGCACCGGGAACGCGAGCACGTTGTCGCCCCGGCGGTCCTGCAGCGGCCCCAGGACGAAGCGGCCCAGCACCGTCCCCAGCGCGAAGAGCAGGAAGAACACGCTCGTCACCCCCGCACCGACGCCCATGTCCTGCGCATACCCGGCCAGGAACGCCAGGACGCCGCCGCCGTAGAGCATGCCCGCCGCCGCCGTGATCACCGAGATCGGGGCCGCCTCCGGGGCGAACACGCGCGCCGGCGTCAGCACGAAACGGCCCGTGGGCTCCGGTTCCGGGATCCGCTTCAGCGCGAGCCCGCAGGCCAGTGAGCCCAGCGTGATCACCGTGGCCGTCACGAACAGCCACTGGTAGCCGAAGCGGTCCACCACAAGGATCGCGGTCATCGGGCCGACGGCGCTCGAGGCCGTCATGGCCGTGGAGAACCAGCCGGTGCCCTCGGCCCGGCGCGACGGCGGGATGATGGACTGCACGGCCGTGGCCAGCACCGTGGCCCCGGCGCCGAAGCACATGCCCTGCACGAAGCGGACACCGATCAGCAGCGGCGCCGAGAACGCGATGAGGTAGGCGGCCGAGGACAGGACGTACACGACCATCGCCACGACCATCGAGCGGCGGCGGCCCCATGCCTCCATGGCCGGCGGCGTCACGATGCGCGTCACCACCGCACCCAGCACGAACGAGCCGGTGACCACCCCCGCCAGCGTGTCCGAGGCGCCGAACCGCTCCACCGCGTACAGCGCCATCGACGTCATCAGCAGGTAGAAGATCATCGAGACGAACAGGTAGCCGACCGAGACCAGCACGAAGTCACGGGTCCACAGCGGCGGCCGGGCGGCCGCGGGCGTCGGGGCGGCCGCGGGCGTCGGGGCGGATGCGGTCATGGGTCGTCTCCTCTCGGAGCTCGGGGGTGTGCGCGGCGGTGCGCGGGCAGGTGCACAGGGAAGGGCTCAGGGGAGCGACGCGGCGCAGTGTGCGACCACGCCCTGGAGAGAACCCTGCTCCGAGCATTCTGCTCCTGCCTCCCGGACGCGGCCCCGGACATGACGGCGGGAGAACCTCCGTCCTGGGACGCGGCCCCCGGAACAGGCTCCCTCCACGAATGGGCGAGAACACACCCGCTCAGGGTCGTGATCCGGGCGTTGAGAGGGTATGTCCTCACCAGTAGGCGTGGGGGTGGCGGGTCGCTGCCCAGCGTGGGAGGGGCGGCGGGTCAGTGCCGGCCGACAGGAGACGCGGTCCGGACACCCGGGCACGGCAGAGGGCCCCGGCACACACCTCGCGGTGTCTGCCGGGGCCCTCCGACTGACGGTCACATCACCGGTGACGGATCAGAAGCGGATGATCACTTCTTCTTCGTCTTGGCGGCCAGGACCTGCACCTCGACGTCGGCGACGACGTCCTCGTGCAGGCGCACCTGCGCCGTGTGGTGCCCCACGGCCTTGATGGCCTGCGGGATGGTGATGGAGCGCTTGTCCACGGAGCCGACGCCGGCGGCCTCGATGGCCTCGGCGATGTCGGCCTGCTTCACGGCGCCGAACAGGCGACCCTCGGCACCGGCGGTGCGCTCGAGCTGCACGGTGGTGTCCTGCAGCTTGGCGGCCAGGGCCTGGGCCTCCTCAAGGTTCGCCACGGCGCGGGCGGCGCGGGCGGCCTTGATCTGGTCGACCTGCTTCTCCCCGCCCTTGGTCCACACGGTGGCGAAACCGCGCGGGAGCAGGTAGTTGCGGGCGTAACCGTTCTTGACCTCGACCACGTCACCGGCAGCGCCGAGACCAGTCACCTCGTGGGTCAGGATGAGCTTTGCCATCTGGTGTACTTCCTCTCTCGACTCGCTCGATCAGCCGCGGCGGCGCCGGCGTAAGGCAGCAGGGCGACCTCACGGGCGTTCTTGATGGCCTGGGCGATCTTGCGCTGCTCCTGGACGGTCACGCCGGTCACACGGCGAGCGCGGATCTTGCCGCGGTCGGAGATGAACTTGCGCAGGAGGGCGACGTCCTTGTAGTCGACGACAGTGACGCCGGCGGCCTTCAGCGGGTTGGACTTCGGTTTGGGCTTACGGATGTCAGCCTTTGCCATCGTGGTGCTCCTTGTGTCTGGTGGAGCCCGCAGAACGGTTCTGCGGGATGGAACGCCTCCGGCCGTGTCACGGGCCGGTGGCGGGGGTGCCTCGCAACGGCGCCGCGAGGCGGGGAGTTGGGCCGGCGGTTCAGTGCCGACCTCCGGGCACACGGGCCCGGACGGTCAGATGTCCTGAGAGGATGCGTCCATGCCGGACGCGGCGGATCAGAACGGGGGCTCGTTGGAGGACGGGGTGTCCCAGCCTCCGCCGCCGCCACCGCCGGACCACGGGTCCTGCTGCGGAGCGGCGTTGCCGCCGCCCTGCTGGCCGCCGAAGCCGCCTCCGCCGCCACCGCGCTGCGAACGGGTCACCTTGGCGGTGGCGTAGCGCAGCGACGGGCCGACTTCGTCCACGTCCATCTCCCAGGAGGTGCGGTTGTTGCCGTCACGGTCCTGGAAGGAGCGGGCCTTCAGACGGCCCTGCGCGACGACGCGCATGCCCTTGGTCAGGGACTCCGCCACGTTCTCCGCAGCCTCACGCCAGATCGAGCAGCGCAGGAACAGGGTCTCCCCGTCCTTCCACTCGTTCGCCTGGCGGTCGAACGTGCGCGGCGTCGAGGCAACGGTGAAGTTGGCGACGGCCGCGCCGCTCGGGGTGAAGCGCAGCTCAGGGTCGGCAGTCAGGTTGCCGACCACGGTGATGACGGTCTCTCCGGCCATGGTCTCTCCTGTGTTCGCGATGGATCAGCGTCGATTCCGGCTCCCGGGGGAACCGGGGTGTGTGTCCGATGCTCTCAGGCCACCCGGACGCGGTAGGTCACTCGGCGGTGACCTTCTGCTCCTCCGGGCGGATGATCTTCGTGCGCAGGATGGTCTCGTTGATCGACAGCAGTCGGTCGAGCTCCTGGGACGTGGCCGGCTCCGAGGTGAAGTTGACGACCACGTAGATGGCCTCGGACTTCTTCTGGATCTCGTAGGCCATCTTGCGGCGACCCCACACGTCGACGTTGTCGACGGTGCCGCCGTCCTTGGTGATGACCTCAAGGTACTTCTTGAGGGTCGGCTCCACGGTGCGCTCGTCGACCTCAGGGTCGATCAGCACCATCAGCTCATAAGCACGCATGCGAACCCACCTCCTCTGGGCTTGCGGCCACGGTCTCTCCGTGGCAGGAGGTTCTGTGCTCGTCGTCCGCGTGTGGACCCGCACTCTTCGGCGGCACACAGACAACCTGCGCCACCCTACCATCGCGGCCGCCAGGACTTCAGGGCGAGACTGATCACAGACGCACAGACGAGAATGCACGCGACGGCGGGCGGCCGTCGTCGGCAAGGACCGACGCCGTAGGCCAACGGACGGACGAAGGAGGACCCATGGACCGCACCGAGCACCCCGACCACACCCACGTGCTGCTGCTGCGCGGCGTCAACGTGGGCGGACGCAACCGCGTGCCCAAGGCCGAGCTGGCCGAGCTCGCGGCCGAGGCCGGCGCCCAGGACGCCACCGTCCACCTGAACTCCGGGAACGTGCTGTGCCGCATCGGCGAACGGCACCCCGCGGCCGAGGTCGCACAGATGCTCGCCCGCCTGATCCTCGCCCGCCTGGACGTGGAGACCCCCGTGCACGAGGCGACCGCCGCGGAGATCGCCTCCCTGCTGGACGCCTGGGAGGCCAGTGACCTGGCACCCACCGCCAAGGAGGTCACAGACGGCCGCTTCCTCCCCCGTCAGGCGCACCTGGTCCTCCTGGACTCCGCACCGGACCCGGAGGACGCCGCCCGCCTTGAGTCGGAGGACTTCGGGGAGGATCGCTGCCTGGTGACCGGCCGCGGCGTCTGGATCCGCTACGCCGTGGACACCCGCTCCTCCAGGCTGACCCTGCCGCGGATCGAGCGGATCCTCGGCCGCTCCGGCACGGCCCGGAACCTCAACACCGTGAAGGTGCTGGCCGGGCGGCCGGAGCCCAAGAAGGACCTGCCGCGGATGGCGCCGCGCCGGGACTGACGGCTCAGACGCCGGAGTAGAACGCGTCCACGGTCCTCCCCATGTGCGCGATGTCCTCCACACCGCACATCTCGCGGGCCGAGTGCATGGACAGCAGGCCGATGCCCACGTCCACGGTGCGGATCCCCAGACGCGTGGCGGAGATCGGGCCGATGGTGGAGCCGCACGGGGAGTCGTTGTTGGAGACGAACTCCTGGAACGGCACCCCGGCCACCCCGGACCAGCGCGCGAACGCGGCCTCGCCGCCGGCGTCCGTGGCGTAGCGCTGGTTCGCGTTGATCTTCAGCAGCATGCCCTGGTTCACGCGCGGGTGGTTGGACGGGTCGTGGCGCTCGGCGTAGTTCGGGTGCACCAGGTGGCCGGTGTCCGCGGAGAGCAGCCAGGAGCCGTGGATCGAGCGAACACGGGCCTGCCCCTGGACGCCGAGGGCGGTCTGGATGCGGGAGACCATCTCCTCGAGGATCGGGCCTGCGGCGCCGGAACGAGAGGCCGAGCCGAGCTCCTCGTGGTCGAAGGCGGCGAGCATCGGGATGACCGGGGCCCGGCGGCCTCGCCGGCGATGCCGTCCGCCACCACGCCCGCGTACTCCACCGTGGTGCCGGCAGAGGCGGATTCCCCGGCCAGGCGCTCCAGCGCAACCAGGCCGGCGTGGGTGGAGGCCAGGTTGTCCAGGCGACCGGAGGCCAGGAACTCGCCGTGCGCGCCGAACAGGCCGGGGGCCTGGGCGTCGGCGACCATCACGTCATGGCCCGTGATCGCGTCACGCTCCACGCCGGCGGCCTCGGCCAGCACGGACAGCACGTCCGCGGAGAGGCGGGCCTGCAGCGGGTTCTCGTGCGGGTCGCGCTCCAGGGAGGACGCGCCGACGACCGGGTGCATGTGCTTCTGGCGCTGCAGCTGCAGGCCCTCGTTGACCTGGCGGTCCAGGTGGATGGCCAGCTGCGGGATGCGGCCGAGCGGGCCGGTGGCGGCCAGCACCTGCCGGCCGTCGGCGAGCGCGAGGCGGCCGGCGAACCGCAGCTCACGGTCCAGCCACGAGTTCAGCAGCGGCCCGCCGTAGACCTCCACGCCGGCCTGCGCCCAGCCGTCCGCGGTGACGGTGGAGTGGTTCGGCTTCAGCTTGAAGCCCGGGGAGTCCGTGTGGGTGCCCATGATGCGGAACACCGGCACGACGTCGGCGCCCTCGCCGCCGTCCTTCGCGTCGCCCTGGTCCGCGGCCTCACCGGAGGAGGACGACGAGGAGGTGGCGGACGAGGCGGAGGCGGCGGCCGTCGTCGGGATGACCCAGGCCATGGCGGCGCCGTCCCGGACCACGACGTAGCCACCGGGGGCCGACGGGAAGTCCCGGTGCTCGTCCAGGCGGGTGAACCCGACGGCCTCGAGGCGACGCGCCACCTCCTGAGCGGCGTGGTAGCTGGAGGGCGAGGCACGGACGAAGTCGGCCAGGTCCTGGATGTGCGCGGGCATTTCGCCCGGGGCTGCGGGGGTGGCGGAGGTCTCGGTCATGCTTCGACCGTACCGTGACCGTGCACACAGGCGCAGGGGCGGCGCGGGGAGGCGGTGAGGATGGAGGTCGGGGCGAAGGTGGGCGCCGCGGATACGGTGGTGCCGTCGGCGCAGTGGCCGGTGTGAGGGTGCGAGAGCGAGGAGCAGTCCCGGGATGGACGCGCAGATCTGGATCGTGGTGGCCGTGGGAGTGGCCCTGATGATCGGCTGGACCCTGGCCGGCTGGTGGATCGTGCGCATGGGATTCACCCGGGATCGGGACGCCGTGGGCCACCCGCACGCCGATGCCGACGCCCCGGAGCGGAATGTCCCCGTGCGGGCCGATGAGCAGGACGACCCCAACGCGATCTGGCGTGAGCAGATGAAGGCGGCGACCCTCGCCTCGGGTGCCCGCTGCGACTGCCCCGGTGCCCGTTCGCAGGCGGGAGTGGACCCGGCCACGCAGGCGGGAGTGGTCCCGGCCCGGGGCGGCGACGACGATGTCGAGCAGAGCGGCGTCGAACCCGACCCCGGCTGCCCGGTGCACCGCTGGGACTTCGCCTGAGCGATCCGGCACCGGCAACGGCAGGACCGACGATCGGTCACCGGATCGACGAGATTCTCTGCGATCCCATGACAAACCGTCGATGGTCCGGCGGGGCGCCCGCGCTCAGCGCCGCGGGGCGTCGTGGAGAGCGCCGGCCAGCGGGTCGGCGTCCAGGTCCACGCGAGTCGACGCAGCCCCCGGAGCAGACGGTCCGGCACCGTCGCGGCCGGTGGCATTCAGAGCCGCACCCTCCAGGCCACCACCGCCGCCAGCCGACTGCCGCACCAGGTCGTGCCGCGGGGCGAACATCTCCACCACCACGCGGCCGCACAGCCAGAGGACGGCCACCATGTGCGCGAGGATCGCCAGCACGTACACGGAGTCGTCCAGGGAGTGCTGCGGCTCGGAGCCGGAGGACCCCTTGGCCAGGTACATCCACACGGCGAAGAAGTGCAGGGCCTCGATCACCTGCCACACCCAGAAGTCCTTCCAGCGCGGCAGGGCCAGGGCCATCAGCGGGATCAGCCAGATCACGAACTGCGGCGAGTACACCTTGTTCGTCAGCACGAAGCCGGCCACCACCAGGAACGTCAGCTGCGCCAGCCGCGGTGGGTGCTTCGCCAGCACGCCCAGCAGGAACACCGCCGCGCACCACACGGCGAACACCCCGTAGACCACCAGGGACAGCGACTCCTCCGGGATGTACCGGCCCCCGAGGTCCGGGGCCATCACGTCCCAGGCGTGCCACACGCTGGACAGGCCCGGACCGCGCTCGGAGGAGAAGGTGAAGAACACCTTCCACGCCTCGACGTTGGTCAGCATCAGCGGCAGGTTCACCGCCAGCCACGCACCCACGGTGCCGGCCAGTACCTTGAGGAACGGCCCGAACCTCCGCGACCGCACCGCCAGGATCAGCAGGGGCCCGAGGATCAGCAGCGGGTAGATCTTCATGGCCGCCCCGAGCCCGAACAGCACGCCGGCCCAGCCCGGTTTGGAGCGGGCCCACACGTACATGCCCCAGGCCATGAGGGCCACCGCCCACATGTCCCAGTTGATGGTGCCCGCCAGGATCATGCCCGGGGCCACGGCCACCATGAGGCCGTCCCACCAGCGGCGCCCGGCCATCCGCACCGTCAGCACCGCGGTCGCGGCCCACAGCCCCACCACGAACACGCCGTTGACCAGCCAGAACGCGAGGGTCTCGTTGCCGCCGTCCGGCACCCACTGGGTGATCTGCGCGGCCACGGAGGCCACCAGGCTCATCAGCACCGGGTACTCGAAGTTCGAGCCGGCCGCGAACGGCGCCCACGCGTTGTCCGCGAACCCGCGCCCGCCGTAGAGCGCCGCCCAGTCCGAGTAGCAGCCGGCCAGGTACACGTTCGGGGCGCCCCAGCCGCGCACCAGGCAGGGGGCCTTCTGCAGCACGGTCGCCACAGCGGCCAGCCCCACCAGCAGCGCGGTCAGCGCCACCGGGGACGCCCACGCTCCGGTGCCCCGGCCCCAGCCGTTGGCGGCCAGGCCGCCCCGGCAGGGAGAACCGACCCTCGCCGCCGCCCGCAGCCGTCCCGACGTCGACTCGGTCGCCGACCCGGGCACGGTCGGTCCCGGCAGATCCGCTCGCCCGACCACACTCCTCGGCGAGGTACGCACCGCAGGTGCGTGCCGTCGTCGTGGCCTCCGGCTCCGCCGCACGGGTGACCGCGCTCACGGCAGACCCCCGCTCCTGTCCGCTCATGGCGAAGGAGCCGCCCGGCTCCGCACTGCCCGAATCCTGCGGCGCGGCGGCTCGGCGCGGCACAGGACGGCGTGCACGGGCGGGCCGCGGGGCCTTCGAGGGCTCAGAGGTCATGCCCACCATCCTAGGAACCGCCCCGGTCACCGGACCCGCCCCCACGCGCGGCGGGCGTAAACTGCACACAAGCTCAAAACCCCTGGGAACCAGGTACGCCCCTCGTGGCGTGCCCGCCTGCACGTGTGCCCGGGGAGACCTCGAGGAGAAGAAGTGGCAAAGAACCCCATCCGCGTCGCGATCGCCGGGCTCGGCAACTGCGCGACGTCCCTGATCCAGGGCGTCGAGTACTACAAGGACGCCAAGCCCGAGGACACCGTCCCGGGCCTGATGCACGTCCAGTTCGGCGACTACCACGTGTCCGACCTGGAGTTCGTGGCCGCGTTCGACGTGGATGCGGCGAAGGTCGGCCTGGACATCTCCGAGGCGATCCTGGCCTCGGAGAACAACACCATCAAGATCGCCGACGTCCCGCACACCGGCGTGAAGGTGCTGCGCGGCCCCACCCTGGACGGCCTCGGCAAGTACTACAAGGAGACCATCGAGGAGTCCGCCGAGGAGCCCGTGGACGTGGCCCAGGCGCTCAAGGACGCGAAGGTGGACGTGCTCGTCTCCTACCTGCCGGTGGGCTCCGAGGAGGCGGACAGGTTCTACGCGCAGGCCGCGATCGACGCGAAGGTCGCCTTCGTCAACGCCCTGCCGGTGTTCATCGCCGGCACCAAGGAGTGGGCGGACAGGTTCACCGAGGCCGGCGTGCCGATCGTGGGCGACGACATCAAGTCCCAGATCGGCGCCACCATCACCCACCGCGTGATGGCCAAGCTGTTCGAGGACCGCGGCGTCACCCTGGACCGCACCTACCAGCTGAACGTGGGCGGCAACATGGACTTCAAGAACATGCTCGAGCGCGAGCGCCTGGAGTCTAAGAAGATCTCGAAGACCCAGGCCGTCACCTCCAACACGAAGGCGCAGCTGGGCGAGAAGGACGTGCACATCGGCCCGTCGGACTACGTGGCCTGGCTGGACGACCGCAAGTGGGCATTCGTACGCCTGGAGGGCCGCAACTTCGGCGACGCCCCGGTGTCCCTGGAGTACAAGCTCGAGGTCTGGGACTCCCCGAACTCGGCCGGCGTGATCATCGACGCCGTGCGCGCCGCGAAGATCGCCCTGGACCGCGGCGTGGGCGGCCCGATCCTCTCGGCCTCCTCCTACTTCATGAAGTCCCCGCCGGTGCAGCACCACGACGAGGAGGCACACGAGCTCGTGGAGGCCTTCATCCGCGGTGACATCGAGCGCTGACCCGCCTTCAGGCCCTCACCGGCCTGAGTCCTCACCGAGGGCTTCACGACGACAGCCCCTCACCTTCGCAGGTGAGGGGCCGTTCGCATGTGCCCGGGCTTCCTCCGCAGCGGCGGTGATGCGGGCTGCAGTGGCGCTGCGGTCCGCAGAGCGGCCGGATAGACCGGTCGGAGGCGGCCGCTCTGCGGACCTCAGCGCTCGGCGGTGTCCACGCCCAGGCGCTCGTCGATGGTGCGGCGGATCAGCTGGGCGAACACCTGCTGCCCGTTCTGGCGCGGGTGCACCTTGTCCGGGGCGAACTCGCGCACGTACTTCGAGGCGGCGTCCCAGTCGGCCACCACCACCTGCTCGCGGTGCGCCTCGGACAGCTTCGTCATCTGCTCCTGGACGCCCGGGACCCACTCCGGCGGGCCGTGCGGGATCACCACCACCAGCAGGCGGTCCTCGCCGAGGGAGTCGAGGATGCGGTCCCAGTCCGAGTCCTTGGTGGCGCCGTTGGTGCCGAGGGCCACCACGGTGATGGGCCGCAGCTCGCCCTTGGCCTCCATCTCCTCGACCTGGTCCGCGGCGTCCCAGAGCTGGTGGCCGACCTCGGCCTCGATGCGGATGCCCGGCATCTGCTTGAGCAGCTCGGTGGCGGAGGACAGGGCCACGGAGTCGCCGAGCAGGGCGATGTCCTCGCCCAGCACGGACGGCGGCAGGGACTCGGCGAGCTCCTGCTCCGTGAACTCCGGGCGCAGGACCTGCGGGTCCCCCAGGCCCAGCTCGTCACCGGAGGGCGGGGCGGACCCACCGTCGGAGGGCTCGGCGGTGCCGTCCGAGGGCTCGGACGAGCTGCCGGACCCGCCGGACTCCTGCTGCTCCTGCCGCCGGGACTCGGCGGCGGCGGACGCCTCGGGCCAGGGGCGGACTGCTGCCCGGCCTCGGCCTCGCGGAGGGGCCCTCCTCGGCGGCCGCGATCTCCTGCTGGAGCCTGGTCTCCCT
>NZ_JBNFOB010000043.1:0-12412 GCF_057364565.1 Micrococcus sp. LASM2_SD2
GGGCCACGCGCACGACGTCTTCGCGGAACTCCTGGGGGTAGGGAGCGGGCATGGTGCACATCCTTCCAGGCCGCCCTGCGGGCAAGCCAGATCAGATGTCACCTATCCATGCGGCAGTCCCCATCACGGAACCGAGCGACGGCGGTGGCAACAGGTCAGTGGGGTTGCGTGCACTACACGGAAATGTTCTGAAGGACCCGTCGTATGCGCGCGCGGACCGTCCGATCAACGTCCCCGAGCGGGGCGAGGCGCGCATGCGGGACGCCATCCACCATGCGACTGCCCTTCCACAGGCAGCGTTGGGAACCCACTGCTTCGTCTGGGGTGAAGTCACGACCGTCAACCACACCAGTGCAGACCCGCCCCACTGGTTCTTGAACGTTCGTCCAGGCGCGGACCGGTTGTTTGCCTTCCACATGTCGGCAGCCACTGCGAAATCCGTCTTAGAAGCGGTGAACCACCTGCGCGGAGTGAGGTGGAAGAACCTCTTCGACGCCGTCGACGCCCAGTTCATGGTCTTCGGCCATCTCAGGGTCGCGAAGAACGGAGTGCCGATGATGTCGGTGAAGGAGCTCAGCCATCTGAGCCTGCGGGTGCCATGACGGGGGCAACAGTCCTAGCGGTCTAGAACTGGGATTGTCTAGCAGCCCTGGGCCTTCGTCACGCTCTTGGTCAGCTCCTGGATGGCGCGACGTACCTGATGAAGTGACCCCTCGGGTGCATCTCGGGCATGAGCCCAATCGCTGAAGTCCACGCGGATCTCCACAGGAGCCAGCGGGCCGTGGGGCCCCTCAGCTTCCACTCGGAGCGTGATCGGCTCAGGAGCTCTCGGCGTGAAGAGATCACCGCTCACTCCGAGGACCCACCGCAGTGAACGATGAGGTGCAAGAGAACTGATCCCCCTCTTCAGCACTAGCTCGAGGCTGTCTATCCGCTCCGTGTATGGAGGCGCCGACGGCAGCGGGGGTGTGCTTGTGACACGCACGTTCGTGGCCACAGTCGGGCCTGCATTGCTCACGACCAGTTGAAGCATGTGGCCCACTTGAGGGTCCGGCTGGATGTCGGCCCACACGTAGGGCTGGGCGGCCGCTTCTGTCTGCTCGCGCTGCAGCTCGATCTGCCGGCGTGCTGTCTCAACCTGCTCACGCTGGATCTGACTTTGGTCACGCACGAACTTGGCCTGGCGGGCGGTGCCCCATGCCGACAGCCCGGCAAACGCGGCCGACACTGCTGCTACTCCAAGGGCCACCCACGACAGGTCTGACATGAAGACATCATCTCAGATATCCCGCGCCCCTGCCGTGTCGCCGGCGGCGAACTCGTACTCACGGGCAGCCTCCATGCGTGAGCCCGGCTGTCCTTGAGCGGGTCGACTCGTCACTGCTTTCCGCAGGAGGCCGCCAGAAGGAGCAGGTCGTCGCAGTACTCCGTCACTGCGCGGTGGACGCTCTGCAGGCGGTGAGCGAGGGACCCCCAGGGCCGGACATACAGACCCTCGGGACCTTCGGAAGGTTCGATGTCAGCGAGGTCGACATCGAACTCGACGTGGAAGTCAAAGTTCGTAGGCGAGAGCACGTGTCCGGGGGATAGGCGAAACGTAGCGAGTGTCTCGCCTGGGTGGATCACTCGGTTGCAGGCGACGTCGAGTGGCTCAACGACGCCAGGCTGGACCTGCGTTTGTATCTTGACAAGGAAGAGAGCCAGGGGACGTGGGCTGCGGTGCCGGTCGAACCGTGCCAGCTCATGGAGGATCGCCAGGCAGTTCCAGGTAGGGAGTTCAGCGTTGTAGGGCTGGATGGCCTCGAGAGCTTCATTCAGTTCGGCTGGCAGATGCCTGTAGCGGTTGGCCTGACGCTTCCACTGAGTTTGGTCGGTGCGGATGGGCCATTCGAGTCGTTCGGCCCCTGGAGGCGGGTTCTGCCCGGATGCGATGACGGCTGCTGCGTAGAGGCAGTTGTCCAGCGCTGCACGCATCTCGTAGAGGAACTCTCCGAGAAGGATGGACAGCTCTGCGGGGATGGGAGCCACTCGGTCGAGGCGAATGGTCACGGTTCCGTCGGCCATGATCTCCCGGGCGATGGAGTGTGGGCGCCCCTCCAGGTATGCCGCCCACAGCTCTGCAAAGTCCAGATAGTGGGTTCGTGCGCGGTTGAGGCGGGCGGTGAGGAGCCGGACCTCGGGGTCGGCGGAGACGTCTGGTGCGCCTGACGGAGTAGTCACGAACCCATCATGGCTGCTCTATCTCGGTGAAGGGCTGCGTGGCAGACTCTGCACACACGGTCCTGGAGGGCGGCGTTTGTGCAGGCTTCCCCGCGTGTCGTGTGCAGTCTTCGCTGCATCTCGACACCTTCGCCGCCGGGGGCGAGGTGTTCCGTAGAGTGGACGGCGTGAAGAACGAGAGCAACGCACCCGCGCCGCAGTCCGGCGCCGCCGCCGAGGCCCTGTCCCGCTTCCACGCCGTGATCCCGGCCGGTGGCGTGGGAACCCGCCTGTGGCCGCTGTCCCGCGCCGCAGCGCCGAAGTTCCTGCACGACCTCACCGGGTCGGGGCAGACCCTGATCCGCGCCACCTGGGACCGTCTCGAGCCGCTCGCCGGCGCGGGGATGATGGTCGTGACCGGCCAGGTCCACCGGGACGCCGTCGCCGGCCAGCTCCCCGAGCTGAAGGAGGGCGACCTCGTCCTGGAGCCCGAGCCGAAGGACTCCGCCGCGGCCATCGGCCTGGCTGCCGCGATCCTGGCCCGGCGCGACCCGGAGGCGATCATGGGCTCCTTCGCCGCGGACCAGGTGATCTCCCCGGTCGAGGAGTTCCAGTCCGTGGTGACCGAGGCGGTCGCCACGGCCGCGACCGGCAAGATCGTCACCATCGGCATCAAGCCCACGCACCCGGCCACCGGCTTCGGGTACATCCGCCGCGGGCGCTCCCTGCGCCTGGAGGACGCGCCCCACGCCTTCGATGTGGCCGCGTTCGTGGAGAAGCCGGACGCCAAGGTCGCCGCCCAGTACTTCCGCTCCGGCAAGTACCTGTGGAACGCCGGCATGTTCGTGGCCCCGGTGTCCCTGATGCTCCGGCACCTCGAGGAGCACGAGCCCGAGCTGCACGCCGGGCTGACGACCATCGCGGAGGCCTGGGACACGGACCGCCGTGCCGAGGTCGTCGAGCGGGTCTGGCCGACGCTGAAGAAGACGGCCATCGACTACGCCGTGGCCGAGCCGGCCGCCGCCGCCGGCGACGTGGCCGTGGTCCCGGGCGACTTCACGTGGGACGACGTGGGCGACTTCGCCGCGATCGCCCGCCTGAACCCGGTCAAGGACGGCTCGGGCATCACCGTGATCGGAGACACCCCGCGCGTGTACTCCTCCGACGCCTCCGGCGTGGTGGTCACGGACTCGGCCCGTGTGATCGCGCTGATCGGCATCGAGGACGTGGTGGTGGTGGACACCGGCGACGCGCTGCTGGTCACCACCACGGCCCACGCCCAGGACGTGAAGAAGGCCGTGGAGTCCCTCAAGGCCGAGGGCGCCGACGACGTCCTCTGAGCCGGTGCGTCCCATGTGACGCGAGGCCCCCGCGATGTGAACGCGACGTGAACAGGGCGGGGGCCTCTGCGCTACCCTCCACAGACATGACCGGCACCATCGAGAGCTCCGCCTTCCCCTACCGGCACACCGCCCCGGACGTCCCCGGCGTCACCCGGGCGGTCGAGGCGGTGGAGCCGCTCGCCCGCGAGCTGCGCCGCAGCATCCACCAGGAGCCCGAGCTCGGCTTCGAGGAGCACGAGACCACCCGCAAGGTCATGGAGTTCCTGGCCGCCGGGGGGCTGGAGCCGGTCCGGCTGTCCGAGACGGGCTGCTACGTGGAGGTCGGCGAGGGACCGCTGGTGCTCGGCCTGCGCGCGGACATCGACGCGCTGCCCATCGAGGAGCTCACGGGGCTCCCCTACGCCTCGACCCGGCACGGGCTGGCGCATGCCTGTGGCCATGACATGCACACCTCGGTCATGGCCGGCGCCGCCGTGGCGCTGCACCGCATCCTCTCCGGCCAGGTGGAGGACGAGGAGCTCGCCGCCGCGGGCCGGCGGGCCCACGGCCGGGTCCGGGTGATCTTCCAGCCGGCGGAGGAGCAGCATCCGGGTGGGGCCCAGCACGTGATCGAACAGGGCGTCCTCGAGGGGCTGCCCCGCATCCTCGCCGCGCACTGCGAACCGCGCTTCGACGTCGGTACGATCGGCACCCGCATCGGTGCCATCACCTCTGCGGCGGACACTATCCGCATCACGCTGACCGGCCGCGGCGGCCACACCTCCCGTCCGCACCTGACCGAGGACATGGTGTTCGCCCTGTCCCAGATCGCGGTCAATGTCCCCGCCGTGCTCTCGCGGCGCATCGACGTCCGGTCCGCCGTCTCCGTGGTGTGGGGGCAGATCTCGGCCGGCTCGGCCCCGAACGCCATCGACTCCACCGGCCGCCTCTCCGGCACCATGCGCTGCCTCGACGCCGCGGTGTGGCAGGAGGCCGGCGAGCTGCTGGACGAGGTCGTCACCCAGGTCGCCGCCCCGTACGGCGTGGAGGTCGAGCTCGAGCACATCCGCGGCGTGCCGCCGGTGGACAACGCGGAGGCGGAGACCGCCCTGATCGAGTCCGCGGCCCGGCGTGAGCTCGGCTCCGCGGCCATCCAGCTCACCCCCCAGTCCATGGGCGCCGAGGACTTCGCATGGATGACCCAACAGGTCCCCGGCTCCATGCTGCGCCTGGGCACCCGGACCCCGGGCGGCATCGAGTACGACCTGCACCGCGGCGACTACGCCCCGGACGAGCGGGCCCTCGGCGTCGGCATGCGCGTGTTCGCCTCCGCGGCCCTCGGCGAGATGCTCCGCGCACCCCGCGCCTGAGCCGTCGCCTCCGGTTCGGGGCGGGGCACGACGACGGCACCCGCCTCCGGGACCTGCGACCTCCCCCTCCGAGACTTCCGTCCTCCCGTGCCGCGACTGTGCACAGGGGGTAAACTCTCGGGTAACGAGCGTGTTCCCCGGCGCGTGCGCGCGACACGCTCGAACCCGGCGCGCCGGCCCGCGCGGTCGCCGTCGGGCACCGTCATCGCACCACGTGAAGTGAGGAACTCCCATGGGCATCCTGTCCACCGAGAAGACCCGTCGCCTTCTCCTCCCTGCCGCCGTCCTGTCTGTCTCGGGCCTGCTGCTCACCGGCTGCGGCGCCCCGCCGGAGGAGGGCGAGTCCAACGCCGGCGGCGAGTCCAAGGTCTCGACCGACCCGGACGTGGGCGGCGACAACTCGGACTACCTGGCCTGCATCGTCTCGGACGAGGGCGGCTTCGACGACCGCTCCTTCAACCAGTCCTCCTACGAGGGCCTGAAGGCCGCCGAGGAGGAGTACGGCGTCGAGATCCGCGAGGCCGAGTCCCAGGAGCCGGGCGAGTTCACGCCGAACGTGAACTCCATGGTGGACGCGGGCTGCAACGCGATCTTCGGCGTGGGCTACATGCTCGGCGACACCATCAAGCCGATCGCGAAGAAGGAGTCGGACACCCACTTCTTCGGCGTGGACGTGACGGACACGGGCTTCTCGGACAACGTCCAGAACCTGACCTACGACACCGCCCAGGCCGCCTTCCTGGCCGGGTACCTGGCCGCCGGCATGTCCGAGTCCGGCACCGTCGCCACCTACGGCGGCATGGAGATCCCCACCGTGACCATCTTCATGGAGGGCTTCGCCGAGGGCGTCGAGTACTACAACGAGCAGAAGGACGCGGACGTGAAGGTCCTCGGCTGGGACAACGACGCCAAGACCGGCTCGTTCATCGGCGACTTCTCCAACCAGGCCGCCGGCAAGACCAACACCGCGAACTTCATCAACGAGGGTGCGGACGTCATCATGCCGGTCGCCGGTCCGGTGGGCCTGGGCACCCTCGACGCGGTTGAGGAGGCCGGCGAGGACAAGGGCGTCAAGGTCGTCTGGGTGGACTCGGACGGCTACGAGTCCACGGACAAGGGACAGTTCATCCTGACCTCCGTCATGAAGAACATGGGCCAGTCGGTCACCGACGTCATCGCACAGGACCTCAAGGGCGAGTTCTCCTCCGAGCCGTACCTCGGCACCTTGGAGAACGAGGGCGTGGGCCTGGCCCCGTTCCACGACTTCGACGGCGAGGTCTCCGACGAGCTCAAGAAGGAGCTCGAGGACCTGAAGCAGCAGATCATCGACGGTGACGTGGAGGTCGAGTCCTCGATCGCCGAGGGCTGATCGGCCACCCGCACGCCACGGGGCCGGACCCGGCACACGCAGGGTCCGGCCCCGCGGCGCGCACACCGCGCGTCGGGCCCGGCCGCGTGACCGACGGAGGAGACGGAAGATCCCCATGAAGCTCGAGCTGCGCGGCATCACGAAGCGGTTCGGCACGTTCGCCGCGAACGAGGACGTGGACCTGGTGGTCGAGTCCGGGCAGGTGCACACCCTGCTCGGCGAGAACGGCGCCGGCAAGTCCACCCTGATGAACGTGCTCTTCGGCCTGTACAACCCCACCGAGGGCGAGATCCTGCTGGACGACGAGCCGGTCGCGTTCGCCGGACCCGGCGAGGCCATGCGGGCCGGCATCGGCATGGTGCACCAGCACTTCATGCTCGTGCCCGTGTTCACGGTGGCGGAGAACGTCGCCCTGGGCGACGAGCACACGAAGGCCGCCGGCATCCTGGACCTCGAGGCCACCCGCCGCAGGATCCGTCAGATCTCGGACCAGTACGGCTTCCAGGTGGACCCGGACGCGATCGTCGAGGACCTGCCGGTCGGCGTGCAGCAGCGCGTGGAGATCATCAAGGCCCTCGTGCGCGACGCCCGCATCCTCATCCTGGACGAGCCCACCGCCGTGCTCACCCCGCAGGAGACCGACGAGCTGCTGAACATCATCCGGCAGCTGCGCGCGGACGGCACCGCGATCGTCTTCATCTCCCACAAGCTCCGCGAGGTCAAGGCGATCTCGGACAGGATCACCGTCCTGCGCCGAGGCCGTGTGGTCGGCACCGCGGACCCGTCCGCCGATGCCTCGGAGCTGGCCGCCCTCATGGTGGGCCGCGACGTGGTCCTCAACCGCACGAAGACCGAGCCGAGGCTCGGCGAGGAGACCTTCCGCGTGGAGGACCTCACCGTGGTCTCGCCTACCGGGCAGGTGCTGGTGGACGACGTCTCCTTCGGCATCCGCCAGGGCGAGGTCCTCGCCGTGGCCGGCGTCCAGGGCAACGGCCAGACCGAGCTCACGGAGGCCATCATGGGCCTGCAGAAGGCCACCGGCTCCATCCGCCTGGACGGCCGCGAGCTCGTGGGCCGCTCCACCCGGCAGATCATCCGTGCCGGCGTGGGCTTCGTCCCGGAGGACCGCTCCACCGACGGCCTCGTGGGCACCTTCACCGTGGCGGAGAACATGGTGCTCAACCGCTATGACACCGCCCCGGCCGGCTCCTCGATGCAGCTGAACCCGAAGGCGATCCGCCGCCTCGCCGAGCGCAGGGTCCAGGAGTTCGACGTCCGCACCCAGGGCGTGGACATCCCGGTCGGCACGCTCTCCGGCGGCAACCAGCAGAAGGTCGTCATGGCCCGCGAGCTGGTGGACGACCTGTCCCTGTTCATCGCGTCCCAGCCGACGCGCGGCGTGGACGTGGGCTCGATCGAGTTCCTGCACTCCCGGATCATCGCCGAGCGCGACTCCGGCACGCCGGTCCTGATCGTCTCGACCGAACTGGACGAGGTCCTCGAGCTCGCCGACCGCATCGCCGTGATGTACCACGGCCGCATCGTGGGCATCGTCCCGGGGAACACCTCGCGCGACCACCTCGGCCTCATGATGGCCGGCCAGCTCCCCGACGACGTCGTCCTCGCGGACGGCTCCACCCCGACCCAGGAAGGAGCGCGCGCATGAGCACCGCCGCACCGCAGCCCACGGCGTCCGAGGCGCCGGACACGGCAGCCGGCACGCAGCCCCGCACCGGCCGTCCGGCCCCGGCGCAGCCGTCCGTGCTGCGCCAGATCCTCTCCGGCAACGGCACGGTCACCGTGCTCGCCATCCTCCTGTCCCTGCTGATCTCCGGCCTGCTGATCGTCGCCACGGACGAGGACGTCCAGGAGACCGCCGGCTACTTCTTCGGCCGACCGACGGACATGCTGGCCGCGGCCTGGTCCGCGTTCTCCGGAGCGTTCCTGGCGCTGTTCCGCGGCGCGATCCTCAACTACGAGGCCGCCAGCTTCGCCGGCATGATCAAGCCGCTGACCGAGACCCTGACGGTGGCGACGCCGCTGATCATCGTCTCCCTCGGCATCGCGATCGCGTTCCGGGCGGGCCTGTTCAACATCGGTGGCCAGGGCCAGTTCATCTTCGGCGCCATGTTCGCCACCTGGTTCGGCGTCTCCATGGACCTCCCGTTCGGCCTGCACCTGCTGGTCGTGCTCGTCATGGGCACGCTCGGCGGCGTGCTCTGGGGCTCCGTGGTCGGCCTCCTCAAGGCCTACACCGGCGCCCACGAGGTCATCCTCACGATCATGCTGAACTATGTCGCGCTGAACCTGCTGGCGTACCTGCTGAACACCCCGGTGCTCCGCCGCGAGGGCACCACCAACCCGGTCTCGGACTTCCTTCCGGAGTCCGCCCGCTTCCCGCTGATGTTCGGCGAGGGCTTCCGCCTGCACTGGGGGTTCGTCCTCGCACTGGCCGCAACCGCGTTCTCCTGGTGGCTGCTCCAGCGCTCGGCCGTGGGCTTCCGGCTGCGCGCGGTCGGCGCGAACCCGGCAGCCGCCCGCACCGCCGGCATCTCCGTGAAGGCCGCGTACATCACGGCCATGGCGGTCTCCGGCGGTCTGGCCGGCCTGGCCGGCATGGCCCACGTGTCCGGCACCGAGGGCTCCCTGAACACCTCGGTGGCCGGGTCCTTCGGCTTCGACGCCATCACCGTGGCGCTGCTGGGCCGCTCCAATCCGCTGGGCGTGCTCTTCGCCGGCCTGCTGTTCGGCGCCCTGCGCGCCGGCGGCGTGACCATGCAGACCCAGACCGGTGTGCCGATCGACATCGTCCTGGTGGTCCAGTCCTTCATCGTGCTGTTCATCGCGGCCCCGCCGCTGGTGCGCACGATCTTCCGCCTGCCCGCCCCGGGCGCGGCCAGGGCCCGCCGCTCCGCGGACCCGGTGACCCAGCCGGCCGTGGCCGGTGCCGCCGTGTCCGGCGCCGCAGGCCAGCCCGCGGTCCCGTCCGCCGAGACCCAGGAGGCCGCCGTGGCCGCAGAGTCCTCCGCGGACGGTGTGGAGGGATCCACCCCGTCAGCCGCCGCCGACTCCCCGGCACCCGCCGACACAGACACCCGCACCTCCGAGAAGGGGGAGACCCGATGAGCGCCACCGCCGCTGACCAGAAGACCGTGGCCGAGACCTCGAGGCCCGAGCGCCGGGGTCGGGACGGCAAGCCGCTCGTGCGCAGCTGGACCACCCCGGTCCTGCTGACCGTCTTCGCCCTGTTCTCCCTGGGCCTGTTCGCCGTCAACGCCCCGGCCCATGACGCGGAGTTCCGCATCGCCACCCCGGGTGACCTCATCGAGCTGGCCGCTGTGTCCGTGCCGGCCGCACCGGCCCTGTGGGTGCTGTCCCTGGTGATGCTCGGCATCGCCGCCCTCGCCTGGGTCCGTGCGGCCGCGGGCCGCAGGAACCCGGTGTGGCTCAACGGCCTGTACGTGCTCGCCTTCGTGGCCGCCTTCCTCATCTGGGTGGTCGGCTCCGCGGACAACAATTCGGTGTACCTCACCGGCCTGATCGCCGGCTCGTTCGCCCTGGCCGTGCCGCTGATCTTCGGCTCGATGGCCGGCATCCTGTCCGAGCGCTCTGGCGTCATCAACATCGCGATCGAGGGGCAGCTGCTCGCCGGCGCGTTCACCGCCGCGATGGTGGGGTCCGCCACCGGCTCGGCGTGGATCGGCCTGGCCGCCGCGGTCCTCGCGGGCGTGGCGGTGTCCTGGCTGCTGGCCGTTTTCTCGATCAAGTACCTGGTGAACCAGGTGATCGTGGGCGTGGTGCTGAACGTGCTCGTGATCGGCCTGACCAACTTCCTGTTCTCCACGGTCCTGGCGCCGAACTCGTCCGAGCTCAACTCGCCGCCGCACTTCCCGAGCATCCGCATCCCGTTCCTGGCGGAGATCCCGATCATCGGCCGCATCCTGTTCGACCAGTCGATCCTGGGCTACGGCATGTACCTGATCATGGGCCTGCTGTGGTTCGGCCTGTTCCGCACCCGCTGGGGCCTGCGCGTGCGCGCGGTGGGCGAGCACCCGAAGGCCGCGGACACCGTGGGCATCGACGTGATCCGCACCCGCTACGTCAACGTGCTGCTCGGCGGTGCCGTGGCCGGCATGGGCGGGGCGTTCTTCACCCTCGTGTCCGCCTCCTCCTTCTCCAAGGAGATGACGGCGGGCCAGGGCTTCATCGCCCTCGCCGCGGTGATCTTCGGCCGGTGGAACCCGATCGGCGCGTTCTTCGCGGCGCTGCTGTTCGGCTTCGCCACGAACATGCAGTACGTGTTCTCGATCCTCGGCACCCCGGTGCCGAGCCAGTTCATGGCGATGCTCCCGTACGTGGTCACCGTGTTCGCGGTGGCTGGCCTGGTGGGCCGTTCCCGCGGTCCGGCCGCGGGCGGCACGCCGTACGTGAAGGAGTGACCATGGACCGCGACGCCGTCGACTGGGACGCGCTGACCGCCGCCGCCGTGGACGCCCTGCGGCACGCCTACGTGCCGTACTCGGGCTACCCGGTGGGTGCGGCCGCCCTGACGGAGGACGGCCGGACGGTGAACGGTTGCAACATCGAGAACGCCTCCTACGGCATCACGCTGTGCGCCGAGTGCTCGCTGGTCTCCGCCCTGATGATGGGCGGCGGCGGGCGGCTCTCCGCGTTCGTGTGCGTGAACGGGGAGAGCGAGGTGATCATGCCGTGCGGCCGCTGTCGCCAGCTGCTCTCCGAGCACCGCGCCCCGGACATGATGATGATGACACCGGCCGGCGTGCTCACCATGGACGAGGTCCTGCCGCAGTCCTTCGGCCCGGCTGACCTGGAGCACGCCTCCCGCTGAGCCGCCTCCCCGGCACCACGACGACGGCCGCCGCCCTCCCGGGACGTCTCACCGGGGGCGGTGGCCGTCTAGTCTGTGTAGGCAGGACACCCACGCGGTGCAGGTCTGTGCAGACCGCACATGCACGGTGTGCAGGAAGCAACACCCTCGAGGGAAGGATCCCGCCCCGCCATGACCGTCGCCCCCGCCGCCGAGCCGTTCGACGCCATCGAGGTCATCCGCGCCAAGCGCGACGGCCACGAGCTGACCCGCGAGCAGATCGAGTGGGTGGTGGACGCCTACACCCGTGACGTGGTCGCGGACGAGCAGATGTCCGCGCTGGCCATGGCGATCTTCCTCAACGGCATGCAGCGCCGGGAGATCGCCGAGTGGACGGACGCGATGATCGCCTCGGGCGAGCGCATGGACTTCTCCGGGCTGACCGCTCCGGACGGGCGTGCGCTGCGGACCTCGGACAAGCACTCCACCGGTGGCGTGGGGGACAAGATCACCCTGCCGCTGGCCCCGCTGGTCGCCTCCTACGGCGTGGCGGTCCCGCAGCTGTCCGGCCGGGGTCTCGGCCACACCGGCGGCACCCTGGACAAGATGGAGGCCATCCCCGGCTGGCGCGCCGAGCTGACGAACGAGGAGATGATGCGCCAGCTGTCCGAGGTCGGCGCGGTCGTCTGCGCCGCCGGCTCCGGTCTGGCCCCGGCGGACAAGCGCCTCTATGCGCTGCGCGACGTCACCGGCACGGTGGAGGCCATCCCGCTGATCGCCTCCTCGATCATGTCCAAGAAGATCGCGGAGGGCACCGGCACCCTCGTGCTGGACGTCAAGTGCGGCTCCGGCGCGTTCATGAAGGACGAGGCCACCGCCCGCGAGCTGGCCCGCACCATGGTGGACCTCGGCCGGGACGCCGGGGTGAACACCACCGCCCTGCTGACGGACATGTCCGTGCCGCTGGGGCTGACGGCCGGCAACGCCCTGGAGGTCCGCGAATCCGTGGAGGTGCTGGCCGGCGGCGGCCCGGCGGACGTGGTGGAGCTGACGGTGGAGCTGGCCCGCCACATGCTGGCCGGTGCCGGGGTGACCGGGGTGGACCCGGCCGAGAACCTCGCCAACGGCAAGGCCATGGACGTGTGGAACGCCATGATCTCCGCCCAGGGCGGGGACCCGAAGGCGGCGCTGCCGGTGGCGAAGCACACCGAGACCGTCACCGCGGAGGCCGACGGCGTCCTCACCGAGCTGGACGCGATGGCCGTCGGGCTGGCCGCCTGGCGCCTCGGTGCCGGTCGCGAGCGCCAGGGCCAGCCCGTGCAGG
>NZ_JBNFOB010000044.1:0-12234 GCF_057364565.1 Micrococcus sp. LASM2_SD2
CGCCCGCCTGCACGAGGGGCTCGGCTACCGCACTCCCGCGGAGGTCGAGGTGGCCTACACTCACGATCAGGACTCAGCGCCCGTTGCGTCCTGACCTCGGAACGAAACCCAGGGCGCTTCAACGAGCCACTCGCTGGCGGCAAAGCCGTCGCTGCTGACGCTACTGATTCGTTCGTGCTGCATCATGACGTGGTCTCGCGTGTCATTTGAGTCTGGGAGGCTCCGGATGATGGCGGCGTCAGAGCACACGGCGGACTTATTGTCGCCGTCATCCTTGTTGATATCACCGGCGCAGGTTTCACCCGTGACTTCCTCCCATGCCTTCACGAGTTCCTCTGGGGAGAGCTTCTTGCCGGCGTCCTTGATGTCCGCGGCTTTGAGGTCCCCGCCACTGATTGGCGATGGCATCTCCTTGTTGGCGTAGTCAGAACCGCCACAGGCGGTGGCCAGGAGGGAAACGGCGACGATGGCGCAAGATGCCTTCGCGAGACGGCGAGTGATGTAGTTCATGCGCCAATGATAGTGGACCTTGATCGCCCCCTGTGTACGCCCTCGGAGCACCATCGGTAATCTCCGCATCTACCGATGCCTCTGTCCGCCTCGGAGTAGGCCAAGGGAAAGTCATGCGTAAGGCACTAGGCGGGTTCAACCGGTCGTTGCAACACCGTTCGTCGTGAGCGAGCGTAGCTGCTCGGCGAAGACCTCTGCGGGAGTCTTCCAGTCCAGGACCTTCCTGGGCCTGTTGTTCAGCGTGTACGCGACCGCCGCGAGGTCCTGGGCCGACCACCTCGACAGGTCCGTGCCCTTGGGGAAGTACTGCCGTAGCACCCCGTTCGTGTTCTCGTTCGTGGGCCGCTGCCATGGTGAGTGCGGGTCGGCGAAGAACACCTTCGTGCCGGTGTCCATCGTGAACCTGGCATGCCCGGCCAGCTCCTTGCCCCGGTCCCACGTCAGGCTCTGCCGCAGCTGCTCCGGCACGTCCGCCATCGCCTTGATCAGGGCCGCGGTCATCGCCTCGGCCCCGTACCCGCCCAGCGAGGGCCCGTTCTTCACCGGCGGCTGCTCACCCCATCCCTGCAGGCGGGGCAAGTGGACCAGGATCGTGGCCCGGCTCTTGCGCTCGGCCAGAGTACCGATCGCTGAACGCCCGGTCCCGATGATCAAGTCCCCTTCCCAGTGCCCGGGCACAGCACGATCAGCGGCCTCGGGTGGGCGCTTGCTGAACACCACATCCTCGGTGACATGGCCCTGGGGCTTGTTCCGGGTGCGTGCCCGCGGCTCGCGCAGAGCCCGCCCGGTACGCAGGCACGCGACGAGCTCATGCTTGAGCGCCCCACGCCCCTGGATGAACAGCGACTGGTAGATCGCTTCGTGAGAGATCCGCATGGACTCATCATCCGGGAACTCCAGGCGCAGCCGGCGGCTGATCTGCTCAGGACTCCACGCCGTGGACCACCGCCGGTCCGCCCGGCGCGGTTTCATCTTCCGCCCCTTGAACCCGGGCCCGACCGGTCCTGGCACGGCCACGCCATCGGGGCCCAGGACCACCCCGTTGAGCCGCGCCTGGACGTAGTCATGCAGCCGCTGGTTCGTGGCCAGTTTCGCGGGCTTGGGCCGCTTGGCCGCTTCCTGGGCCTTCCACTGCGCCACGGTGGCCCGGTACTCCTTCCTCCCGGAACGTGTGGCGCAGTTGCGGCGCAGCTCACGGCTGATCGTGCCCGGGTCACGTCCCAGGGCACGCGCGATCTGGCGGACCCCGTGGCCCTGGGCGTGGAGGATCGCGATCTCCTCACGCTCAGCGAAGGACAGGTATCGGCCGGTGGGCTCGGCCAGGGGTAATGGGGTCATCCCGCCAGCGTGATGGAACCAGCGCGCTCCGACGGGCCAGGACACGCCCACGGCCAGGGACGCCTCGGCCGTGGTGACGCCGGTGGCGATCACCCGCCAAAACTGGCGTTGGACCTCCCGTGAGGGCTGCGGCCTGCCGGGCGAGCGCATCGGGGCCCGCAGGGCCCGATCCGCTCTCCACTGCCGCCGTGTCCCCTCGGGCACGTCACTGATCTTCCTCGCCCAGTCCTTGCTGGCCACCGCTTGTACCTCCAGTGATTCTGGGGGTGTTGCGACGACCGATTGAATCCACCCTGCCAGCCGCGGTCGGAGTGCACCACGCACCCGGCCACCACGCTCGTGCCTGCTCGGCGTGCCACGGCCTGCTCGAGCGCGTCCACGGCCAACGATGCCTGCATCCGGTCGGCCATGGAGTACCCCACGATCCGCCCGGCATGCACGTCCTTGATCGCGCAGAGATAGAGCTTGCCCTCACCCGTGGGATGCTCGGTGATGTCGGTCAGCCAGAGCCGGTTCGGCGCGGTCGCGGTGAACTGGCGCTTGACGTGGTCACCATGCACGGGCGGGCCCGGGCGGCGCCCGTTCTTGCCGCGCTTGGCCCCGAACGCGCTGTGCCACTGGTTCTGCTGGCAGAGCCGCCAGGCCGTCCGGGCGGCCATTCGCTCCCCAGCTGTCTCGGCCTCGTCTCGCAGGAGCCGGTACCCGAACTCCGGGTCGTTCAGGTGAGCGGAGTGCAGGGCGTTGGCCCGGTACGCCTGCTCGACCTGGGCGGCGGTCACGGGGTGGTCCAGCCAGCGGTAATAGGGCGGGCGGGCGAGCTTGAGGACCCGCAAGGACACCGCCACGGGGACACCGTCAGCGGCGAGCTCGGACACGAGCGGGTACATCATTTTTTCGGCAGGTTCGCCTGTGACAGGTATGCCGCGGCGCGGCGCAGCACTTCGTTCTCCTGCTCGAGCAGCCGGATCCTGCGGCGGGCAGCGCGGAGTTCTTCGGCTTCGGCTTTCGTAGTGCCGGGCTTGTTGCCGGCCTCGATCTCGGCCTGACGGACCCAGTTCGTCAGACAGGACTCACTGATGCCGAAGTCCTTCGCGATCCGGGCCAACCGGGTGCCTGGTTCGCGGTTCTGGGCGACGCGGACGACGTCGTCACGGAACTCCTGGGGATACGGTGCGGGCATGGTGCACATCCTTCTCTGCGACGCTCTCCAGCGCCACAGATCATGTGACACCTACCCGCGCATCAGTCCCCTCATCCACGCCCGGCGGCTCTGGGAGTCCGTGGAGGCCGTCGAGCTGGCCACGATGGGGTGGGTGCACTGGTGGAACACGCAGCGTCTCCACGAAGCCCTCGGCTACCGCACCCCTGCGGAGGTCGAGCCCGCTTACACTCACGACCGAGACGTAGCGCCCGTTGCGTCCTGACCTCGGAACGAAACCCAGGGCGCTTCATGGGCGGCCAGGGCGATTCACAATCCCAGGAACCTGGTCCAGATCCCTGCGGGTGTGCACCAGAAGTGCGTTAATCGTTGGATGGCGACCCGTGGTGTGAAGAGGTTCGGTGCGGGTGCCGCATCACACGAGACGATGCGGACGTGGGTGCATCGACAGAGCTACACCAAGCAACATCAGATCTGTGTGTCCCTCCTGCGACACTGTGGCGTGCGGATCTGACGTCGCTGCCCACGATCGAAGTCGGCCTCTGGGGAGGCCGACAGGCCCCGAACTAGGAAGGACCGGCATGAACGCGCTGCCTCCCATTCATGGTTATCACAAGCAAGCCATCACGTGGCTGGATCAGATGTCGCTGGACTCAGCTGAGGTCCCTCCACGCCAGAGCCCAGTTTTCAGTGAGGACTCGTTCGACGAGGGACCTGAGGAGCTGGTGGGTCTGTGGAAATCTGGGGCTCAGATCAGCTGGCTCGGCGGTCCCGCTGCCGTCGATGGTGTCTGGCCGCAGAACGTTGACGGTGACCCGTGCTGGCACGTCGCTACCTTCCATCTGGGCGACGCCCATGCCGCGCTCGGTGATCCGAGAGAACGTGGTTGGGCAACTGACGTCGCCGATCTTCTTCCGGATCATGGCTATGTGCAGATTTTCCATGACCTGACGACTTACGGCATGGACGCCGTGGACGGGGAACGCGGTGGTTGGCTGGTGTCATGGTCGGCGGATGATGACCCTGCCGGTCGTCCCGCGCTTTTGACGGCGCCGGAGTCGAGCGGTGCGCCTGATGAGGCGTTCCAGATGGGAGTGTTCCTGCCGGGCTGGTCGATTCCGTGCCCTCTTGACCTGTACGGGGAGGAGGACGCTCGGTTCGAGCGCGCTGAGGCCGCGGTGCGTGCCCTGGACTTGGCGTGGCTGAACCAGCGTATGCCGGGTGAGAAGCATCGGTACCCGACGCCGTCGACGCGCTTGATGGGCTACAGCTCGACAGGAGAGGAGGCCGCAGTTACGGAATACCTGCCGAACGTCCTGCCGCTTGATCAGGCGGGTGACGAGTATGTCCTGTTGGCAGAGATCGAGTCCTGGACAACGCTCAACGGTTGGTTCGGAGACGCGTCCAGTCTCGAAGTGTGGATGCGGAAGTCGGAACTGGCGGCCCGGCGATTCGATTGCTGTTGGTGCATCATCCGCACCGATTGAACTGCGCAGAAGACCCGCGAACCGGGAAGGGGCCGTCCAGGCGTGGACGGCCCCTTCAGTTTGACTGCTAGTGCGGGACTCAGCCGAAGCGCGGCTGGGGTACGAACATGAGCCCGATCCAGGCGGCGGCGGCGATGATCGCTGGGGTGAGGTAGAGGTCGGCGGCGCCTCCCATGTACATGGCGAACCCGCAGACGGCGGCGACGGCGAAGGCCAGGAATTTGGCGAGTGCGAGAAGTGAGCTGATGGGGCGGAAGATGATGCCGATGAGGGCCATGGCGGCGAATCCGATGAAGAACCATATGATCGATTCCCTTCCCGTTGGGGTGTGGTGGGTCTCAGTGTGCCCGACGGCGCGGACGCGTTAAGGCGAGGGCCAGGGCCAGGGCCAGGGCCAGGGCGGCCGCGATGGTGTCATTGGGTAGCTTGGGGGACCTGTTGTAGAAGGGTTACTCGTTCGAGTCCTGTCGGGGGAGCGCCTACGAAGCCCCGCTCGGAGATCCGAGCGGGGCTTTCTCGTGTTCTGATGCGGCAAGGTTGCGATCCGTGCTGAGCGCACACCAGAGGTGTGTTCCAGGTCTCTTCACCTTTAGGGTGTGAGGCACCTGCTCTCGAGCACGAAGAAGCGTGCGCCACGGAGAAGCCAGACCCCGACGACCACCGGTCCAGCGGCTCAGGTAGCCGCGTGCTGCAGAGGCCGGCCGGCAGCCGAGTCGGCCGCTTCGGCCTGGCCACCCGCATGAGCCTCGGCCATGCCCTGCGCGAGGTGTTCGCCTCCCGCATCGCCCGGCTCGTGATGGTCGTGCTCGTGGTCGCCGCGATCGGCGTCGGCGGCGCGTCCTATGCCGGCGGTGACGCGGTCGGCACGGCCCTTGCGCTGAGCTCGGTGACCGGGCTCCCGCAGCCGGTCATCGTGGTCGGGATCCTCGTCACCATCGGCGCACTGCTCTGGACCGGCAGCTACGAGCTGATCGAGAGGGTCCTCGCCGCCATGGTGGGGATCCTCGCCCTGCTGTTCATCATCACCACGTTCATCGTCCGGCCCCCGTTCCTCGAAGCGCTAAAGGGAATGTTCGTTCCCACCGTGCCCGCCGGCACCGCCCTGCTGGCCATCGCCCTGATCGGCACCACCGTGGTGCCCTACAACCTCTTCCTCCAGGCGAGCCTCGTCCAGGACAAGTGGGACGTCGGCGTGGACAGGAGCTCCGCCCTGCGAGCCGCCCGCATGGACACCGCCGTGTCCATCTCCGTCGGCGGTGGCCGGCCCGCTCGGCGCCGCCTACGCGATCGCCGGCACCCTCGGCCGCAGCACGGACCTGCGCATCCCCGCAGCCCGCACCGTGTGGTTCCTCGTCATGAACAGCCGTCGGCTGATGGGGGAGCACCGGAACCGTCTGGTCTCCAACATCCTCGGCGGACTCGTCTGCCTGGTGGTCATCGGCCTGGCCGTCTACCAGCTCGGCGGCCTCGCCGGCCTCTGGGAGTGAACGGCCGTCGTCGTCCTTCTCACAGGACCCGGGGACTGGCGCTACCCCGGCCTCTCGCCCGTAGGGTCCAGCCATGACGACTTCGCAGAACCCCACCCCCACCACCGCCTCCACGGCACGCCAGTGGGAGGGCGATGACCCGCGCTCCCGCCACCCGAAGCACCACGCCCCAGAGCAGCATCAGCCCGAGCCGGGCCTGGACGTGAAGACGGATCCGGTCCCGGACATCGGGCTGGACTCCTACACCGGCCTCGGCCGGCTCGAGGGCCGCAGGGCGCTGATCACCGGCGGCGACTCCGGCATCGGCGCCGCGGTGGCCATCGCCTACGCCCGCGAGGGTGCGGACGTGGCCATCGCCTACCTGCCGGACGAGCAGCCGGACGCTGACCGCGTGCTCGCCGCGATCGAGGAGACCGGACGGAAGGCCGTCGCCCTGCCCGGCGACCTCACGGACACCGGCTACACCGCCGGCCTCGTGGACGCTGCCGCCGAGCAGCTCGGCGGCCTGGACATCCTGGTGAACAACGCCGGCAAGCAGCTGGTCGCCGACTCCCCGGAGGAGCTCACGGACGAGCAGGTGGCCACCACCTTCCAGATCAACGTGCTCGCCATGTTCACCCTCTCCCGGGAGGCCCTGAAGCACATGGGCCCGGGCAGCGCGATCATCAACACCACCTCGGTGCAGGCCTACAACCCGAATCCGCTGATCCTGGACTACGCCGCCACCAAGGCCGCGATCAACAACTACACGAAGGGTCTGGCGCAGGCCGTCGGCCCGCGGGGCATCCGCGTCAACGCAGTGGCCCCGGGCCCGGTGTGGACCGTGCTCCAGGTCAGCGACGGCCAGCCGAAGGAGCGCCTGCCCGAGTTCGGCCACGACTCCCCGCTGGGCCGCGCCGGCCAGCCCGTGGAGATGGCCCCCGCCTACGTGTTCCTCGCCAGTGGCGAGTCGAGCTACGTGAACGGGGAGACCCTCAACGCGAACGGCGGCACGCCGACTCCCTGACGCCGACACCCTGACGGCGGGGACGAGAGCCCGTGGGCCCCTGCGGCCCGCGGGCTCTCGTCTCTCACCATGACGGTGGCCGGGTCACTCCCAGCCCGCGCCGCAGGCGTGCCAGCAGGTCCCGCCGGGTCGGGTCGGCCAGGGTGGCGAACTGCCGATCGAGCAGCTCCTGCGTCATCCTCACCTCCTTGTGTAAGCGATCACTTACGCAATAGCCCGCGGCCCCCTGGGGTGTACCACCCCTCCTTCGGAGGAGTCCTCGATCCACCCGGTGTGACCGATCCCTCACCCCGAAATGACAGGGTTCACACGGCCCGTTACGGTGGTCGGGTTTGTACCCCCGCCCGGCTCCTTCGCCCTGCGCCCACCCGTGCGCAGGACGAAGGAGCCGGGCGGTGCCCTGCCACCCGACCGCACCTTCCGAAGGGAATCTGCACATGGCCGCTGACTCGTCCGGCTCGCGCGGCACCACCGCCGACGCCGCGGACGCCGTCACCACCCAGGACGGCACCGCCACCAGCACCCCCGCCACCAGCACCACCGCACCCGCCGACGCCGCCACCGCCGGCACTGACCGCCGCCGCGGCGGGTTCGGCAGCCGCGCCCTGGACTTCGTGGAGAAGGCCGGCAATGCCCTGCCGCACCCGGCCACGCTCTTCGCGGCCCTGGCGGTCCTCGTCGTCCTGCTCTCCTGGCTGTTCTCCTCGCTCGGCATCACCGCCGAGGACCCGGTGGAGGGCGGTCAGATCGAGGTGTTCAACCTGCTCTCGCGCCGGCGTGCAGTGGATGTTCTCCTCGGCCGTGGACAACTTCGTGGGCTTCGCCCCGCTCGGCGTGGTGCTGGCCACCATGCTCGGCATCGGCATGGCCGAGCAGTCCGGCCTGATCGGCACCGTGCTGCGGCAGTTCATCCTGTCCGTGCCGAAGTTCCTCATCACCGCGGGCATCGTGTTCGCCGGCGTGATGTCCTCGGTCGCCTCGGATGCCGGCTACGTGGTGCTCCCGCCGCTGGCCGCCATCCTCTTCATGGCCGTCGGCCGTCACCCGCTGGCCGGCCTGGCCGCCGCCTTCGCGGGCGTCTCCGCCGGCTTCTCCGCGAACCTGCTGCTGTCCGGCACGGACGTGATGCTCGGCGAGCTGACCATCGAGGCCGCCGCCACCGTGGACGGCGCGTACGCGGACGGCATGAACCTGGCCATGAACTACTGGTTCATCATCGCCTCCACGTTCCTGCTGACCATCGTCGGCACCCTGGTCTCCCAGTTCGTGGTGGAGCCGCGCCTGGGCCCGTGGAAGGGCGAGGGCCGCATCGAGGACGAGGGGGTCGAGCTGACCGGCGTGGAGAAGAAGGGCCTGGTCTGGGCCACCGTGTCCGGTGTGGTCACCGTGGCCCTGCTGGCCCTGCTGATCGTCCCCGAGTGGGGCCTGCTACGCGGCGAGGACGGCGGCGTGGTCCAGTCCCCGTTCATGGACTCGCTCGTGGTGATCATCATCATCGCGTTCTTCATCCCGGGCCTGGTGTACGGTATCGTCACTAAGGTCATCCGCAATGACACGGACGTGGTGGACCAGCTCTCCCAGACCCTGGCCGGAATGGCCGTGTTCCTGGTGCTGGCCTTCACCGCCGGCCAGTTCATCGCCTATTTCAACGAGTCGAACCTCGGCCTGCTGCTGTCCGTGATGGGCTCGCAGTTCCTCGAGTCGATCAACCTGACCGGCATCCCGCTGGTGCTCGCGTTCATCCTGTTCGTCTCCGTGGTGAACCTCTTCGTGGGCTCGGCCTCGGCGAAGTGGGCCATGCTTGCCCCGATCATGGTGCCGATCATGATGCAGCTCGGGATCTCGCCGGAGTTCACGCAGGCGGCCTACCGCGTGGCGGACTCGTCCACGAACATCCTGTCCCCGCTGATGACCTACTTCGCGCTGATCATCGCGGTGGCCCAGAAGTACGACAAGAAGATGGGCATAGGCTCCCTCATCGCCACGATGCTCCCGTACTCCATCGCGTTCCTGCTCACCTGGACCGTGATGACCATGGGCTGGTACTGGATGGACCTGCCGCTGGGTCCGAACTCGCCGGTCACCTACACCCCGTGAGCCACTGACGGGGCCTCCTGAACCGGTCGCCCCTCAGGCGTCCCGACGACGGTCCGGTCACCTTCCGCGCGGAAGGCGACCGGGCCGTCGTCGTCTCCCGGCACGGAGGAGGCCTCCCTGTGGCAGGGTGGGCACCATGAAGACCACGAACCCCGGCCGTGTCTCCGAACAGCTCTCCCGCCTGGTCGCCAAGGTTCGGGAGGACCGCGAGGGCGCCCCGTCCGACTACCTCGAGGACGTCGAGGAGCGCCCGGTGGACGGCTTCGCCGTAGCCGTGTGCACCACGGACGGCGTGGCCGTCTCCGAGGGGGACGCGGACCAGACCTTCGCCCTCCAGTCCGTGTCCAAGGCCCTCACCTACGCGGTGGCCCTGCAGGAGCGCGGCATGGACGCCGTGCTCGAGCGGGTGGGCGTGGAGCCCTCCGGCGACGCCTTCAACGACCTGTCCCTGCAATCCGACGGGCGCCCCTTCAACCCGTTCATCAACGTCGGGGCGATCATGGCCCACGGCCTGATCCCGGGTGAGGACGAGGACGAGCGCCTGGACCTGCTGCTGCGCCGCTACTCGGACCTCGCCGGCGCCGAGCTGTCCATCTCCCAGGACGTCTGGGACGCCGAGACCGAGCGCGCCCACCGCAACATGGGCCTGGCCCACATGCTCGCCGCCTCTCAGATGCTCCCTGGCGACGCCCACGAGGTGGTCCGCGGCTACCTCGGCCAGTGCTCCGTGGAGATCACCGTGGAGCAGCTCGCCACGGTCGGTGCGACCCTCGCCTCCGGCGGCGTGAACCCGGTGACGGGGGAGCGGGTGCTCGAGGAGTGGGTCTGCCAGCAGGTGATGTCCGTAATGCTCTCCTGCGGCATGTACGACGCCTCCGGGCAGTGGATGGCGGAGGTCGGCATCCCCGCGAAGTCCGGGGTCTCCGGTGCCCTGCTCGGCGCGGTCCCCGGCGCCCTGGGCATCGCCAGCTGGTCCCCGCGCCTGGACGAGCACGGCACCTCCCTGCGAGGCATTGGCGTGTTCGAGGCCCTCTCCACGGACTGGGACCTGCACGTGCTCCGCCACCGGGACGCCATGGCGGGCCTCCGCGAGGTCGCCGGGGACGAGTCCTGAGCCCAGTCGTCTCTGCCGGCCCCGCCCCACCGGGCCCCACGGCCGGGTGGGACGGGAGGACGCAGGGGCGGGGCCGTCGTCGTGCGTCAGCTGTTCTGAAGGCGCGCGCCAGGTGCCTGGTACCGGCTCACGTGACGGGACACACGTGCATGAGCAGTCCCCAGGAATGCCCTGTGTGGACAGGCGGTGCTAGCGTGGACCCGACACCGCTGTGACACCGGTGCGCCCAGCGCGCCGACGCGGCCCGAAAGACCGAAGCCGAACCCGGAAGGCACCTCTGATGGCCCCTACGGCAATCCCCGTCTCCGCGCAGACGCGCGCGAGCTCGCTGTCCGACCTGCTCGCAGCGCTCATCCGCCTGCTGCCGTTGCAGATCAAGGACGAGCTCACCCTCGCCCTGAACCAGGCGAAGTCCAAGGGCGTGAAGGTCGGCGTGGCCGCCGGCCTGATCCTCGCCGGCCTGTTCATGCTCTTCTGCATGCTGGTGGCCCTGATCGTCACCCTGATCGGCGCCTTCGCCACCCCGTCCTTCTGGTTCCCGGCACTGATGGTCGCCGCCGCCTTCCTGGTGCTCGGTCTGATCCTCGCCGGCATCGGCGGCCTCATGATCAAGGGCGCCATGCCGCTCGTGCCCGCCGAGACCGTCCGCAACCTCGAGTACGACCTCGGCTACCTCAAGGAGGGCAACGCCTTCGACCCTGCCGAGTACGACCGCGTGAAGGCCGAGCGCGCCGAGCAGAAGCGCATCGAGAAGCAGCGTGAGGCCGAGCGCAAGAAGCTCGAGAAGGAAGAGAACAAGAAGGCCGTCAAGAACGGCGAAGCCGCCCCGTACCCGGAGAAGGAGACCGCCTCCGAGGACGAGGTCCGCCGCCGCGCCGAGCTGCGCCGCCGCCACCTGGGGGACATCCGCTCCGGCCTGGGCGAGCGCGCCTCCGTCAAGGGCCAGATGAACGCCTTCGCCGCCCAGCGCAAGGGCCGCGGCGCCACCCCGGAGTCCGCCGGCTCCACCGACGTCACCGCCCCGTACTCCGGCGCCGCCCGCGCCGGCGAGAAGGCCGGCGTGGCCGAGGACTATGTCAAGGACCGCTGGCAGCCGCTCGCGCTGTTGGGCGTCTCCGGCACCGCCTTCGCCGTGCTGGGCTCCATGCTCGGCAAGAAGCGCAAGGGCTGACCGGCCCACCCGCGACCGCGTCGACGGCGCCCCGACCCTCCCGGAGGGCCGGGGCGCCGTCGTGTGTGCGTGTGCCGGAGGGGCGGCCGGGGGCCGGCGGCGGTGGGGTGGTCATGCACCCGGCGTCGATAGACTGGAACCGCCCCACCGCACCCGTCCCCACTCCGGCCCCCAGGAGGTCCCATGCGCGTGATCGACGTCGGCCTCCGCGAGGACTGCGAGTACACGGTGCGGGACACGTTCTGGACCGTACCGAACCTCATCACGCTCGCCCGCTTCGCGCTCATCCCGGTCTTTGTTCAGCTCACCGCCACGGAGCAGTACCTCGCCGCGTTCTGGGTGCTCGCGGTGCTCTCCGGCACGGACTGGGTGGACGGCTGGGTGGCCCGCCGGTGGGACATGATCTCCACGGTCGGCAAGTGGCTTGACCCGCTGGCGGACCGGCTGTCCCTGATCATCGTGGCCGCCACGCTCGTGGTCACCGGCGTGGCCCCGGACTGGATCGTCTGGGCGATCGTGGTGCCGGACCTGGTGCTCACCGCCGTGTCCCTGCTGGTCTTCCGCGGCAGCCCTGAGCTGGAGGTCTCCGTCCTGGGCAAGGTCCGCACCGCACTGCTGCTCGTGGCCGCCCCCGTGCTGCTGCTCGGCTACGTGCCCGGACTGACGGACACCGCCTGGGGCAGTGCCGGCACCTGGCTGCTCTCCCTCGGCGCGATCGCCCACATCCTGGCCGCCGCGGACTACCTGCGCCGCTTCGGCCACAAGTCCGCGGCCCTGCGCTCCCGGGGCATCGACCCCGCGACCGCGCCGCCTGGTCCGAGGGCTGAACCCCGTCTGGTCCGACGGGTGACCGGAGTCCGCGGGC
>NZ_JBNFOB010000045.1:0-12175 GCF_057364565.1 Micrococcus sp. LASM2_SD2
CGGCCACACCTCCGCGGCGCGGGCGGCCACCCGCTGCTCGTGGGCGGTGTCCCCGCAGCGGCGTCCCGGGGAGTCCACCTCCACCTGCCGCGGCGGGTCGAAGTACAGCCAGGACCAGTACAGGTCCAGGCGGTGGTCCGCCTGGAAATCGGCCTGCAGGCGCAGCGTGGGCGGCTCGAACTCGGGCAGGTCCACGGAGCCGTCCGTGGAGGCCACCTCCAGCTGGGACTTCAGCCGGGGGTAGACGCGCTCGAGGAAGTCGGCGCGGTCGGACTGCGGGACGGTCAGCGCGTCCTCGGACTCCAGCAGCCGCTGCACGGGATCGGCCAGGGTCTGCGCCGCCGGCACGAGGTGCACCACGAACCCCTCCTCGGCCTCCCGGACCCGGTAGAAGCCAATGCCTCCCACCGGGTGGGCGTCTGCGGCGTCGGCCTCCTCGTCGGCGGCGGTGAGCAGCCGCGGGGACACCGCCAGCTCGCCGCCGCCGGCCTCGCGCACGTCCAGGCCCACACGGACCGGCTCCTGAAGCACCACGTCCGCCAGCGACCCCTGGGCCACGAGCTCCACCCCCGCCTTCTCGGCGCCCTCCAGCAGCTGCCAGATCCGGGTGGAGTCGAAGTGGTGGAGCATGATCCACGCGTCGGTGGGATAGGTGTCCTCGGCCATGAGCTGCCGGTAGACCAGGCGCAGCGCCCGCTCGTGGGCGGGGTCGAACTCGGCGCGCGGGTACTGGAACTGCTTCCACGTCAGCCCGCCCTTGATCCAGGTGCCCTTGGCGCCCTTCTTCAGCGGGCGCAGCAGCACGAACAGCCCGCGGCCGGCGCGCAGCCGGTCCTCCCCGGCGCCGGCCGGACCCCACTGCTGGTACCTCGAGCGGGAGGCCTCGGCCACCAGCTCCACCCCGATCGCCAGCGGCGCCTGCGGGGTGCGGGCGGAGGAGGTCTGCAGGCCGGCCAGCGGCTCCATGATCCGGCGCCAGTCCGAGGCGGAGGCGCGGCGGGCGTCGGAGCCGGCCGAGCCGTCGTCGGGGATACCGGTGCCATGGCCACCGGGCGCCCCCCGCCCCTCCCAGACGGGAGGCGAGCTCGTCCGCGGTGGTGATCAGCGCGGCCAGGTCCTCCTTGGCCCGGCCCAGCGCCTCGTCCGAGCGGAGGCGGACGGCGCGGTAGCAGACGGCGGCCACATGCTTGCAGTCCGTGCCCACCGGGCAGGTGCACTCGCCGTGGACCGGCTCCCATTCCATGTCCATCGGGTCGGTGCCCTCGGGCTGCAGGTCCGCGGCCACGGTGGGCTGCAGGCGGACGCGCACCCGGTACGGGCGGGGCACGGAACCGGCCACCTGGGCGGTGAGCAGGCCGGTCTCGGCGTCGAAGCCCACGCGGCCCACCCGCGAGGTGCTCGCGTACTGGAAGCCGCGGGATGCGGAGGTGGCCCCCACCACGGCACGGATCGCGTCCGTGTCGATGCGAGGCGTGCGGGTGCTCGACTGCTCGGAGGCCATCCCTCCATCCTAGGGCGGAGCCCGGGCCGAGGTCACAGGGCGGAGCCCGGGCCGAGGTCACAGGGCGCCTGTCCCTGCCGTGACCGCCGACGACCCCCACGGCCCGCCACGTTCAGCGGCTCCGCAGGTCCCTGCCCCTGCCCAAGCCCCTGCCGCGAGCCCTAGCGTGTTCGGCATGACCCCTTCCTCTCCTCTCCAGCTCAGCCTCCCCGAGGGCCGCGGCCGCCGCGTGCTCGTCACCGGCGCGTCCGGCTACGTGGGCGGCCGTCTCATCCCAGAACTGCTCGCCGCCGGCTTCACAGTGCGCGCCGCGGCCCGCAACACCGACGCCCTCGCCGACCGCCCCTGGGGCTCCGATGTGGAGATCGTCCGCTGCGACCTCTCCGAGCCCGAGGACGTGCGGGCCGCCATGCAGGACGTCCACACGGTGCTCTACCTCGTCCACTCGATGGGCGGCGGGGCCGGTTTCGTGGAGCGCGAGCAGTCCATCGCGGACACCGTGGCCACGGCGGCGGAGGCCGCCGGCGTCGCCCAGGTGGTCTACCTCTCCGGCCTGCACCCGGACCGCCCCGTGGAGGAGCTCTCGGACCACATGCGCTCCCGCGAGCTCGTGGCCCGGCGCCTGGAGGCCTCCTCCATCCCCGCCCTCACGTTCGAGGCGGGCATCGTGATCGGCTCCGGCTCCACCAGCTTCGAGATGATCCGCCACCTCACCGAGCGCCTGCCGATCATGCCGGGCCCGCGGTGGCTGAAGAACAGGGTGGAGCCGATCGCCATCCGGGACGTGCTCCACTATCTGGCCCACGCCTGTGCCCTGCAGGCCCCGGTGCAGGCCCGTGCGCAGATCGGCTGCGGCACGCCACAGACGTTCGCGTCCATGCTCACGGACTACGCGGAGGTCGCCGGGCTCGGCCGCCGCCGCGTGATCCCCCTGCCCCTGCCGGCCATGCGCCTGTCCGGCGTGTGGATCGGCCTGGTCACCCCCATCCCGGTGGGCGTGGCCATGCCCCTGGCCGCGTCGTTGGCGGAGGACGCGGTCACGGACGACCACACGGTGGCGGAGATCGTCCCGGATCCCGCCGGCGGGCTCGCCTCCTACAAGGAGGCCGTCCGCCGTGCGCTGGCCCGGCAGCAGGAGGGGCCGCTCGAGGTCACCTGGGACGCGGACCAGACCGTGGGCCGCGACCCCGCCGCACCCCTGCCGGCCGACCCGGACTGGGCCGGCTCCACCGTCTACACGGACGAGCGGGAGAAGGAGACGGACCTCTCCCCCGAGCAGCTCTGGCCCGTGATCGAGTCCATCGGCGGCCGGAACGGCTGGTACTCCACCCCGTTCCTGTGGCGGATGCGCGGCATGATGGACAAGCTGATTGGCGGACCGGGCCTGGCCCGTGGCCGCCGCGACCCGGAGCGCCTGCGCCTGGGCGACCACGTGGACTGGTGGCGCGTGGAGTCCATCGACCGCGGCCGCCTGCTGACCCTGCGCGCGGAGATGCGCGCCGGCGGCCGGGCCTGGCTGCAGCTGGGCGTGGAGCGCACGGCGGACGGCTGTGTCTACCGCCAGCGCGCCGTGTTCATGCCCTCGGGCGTGGTCGGCCGCGCCTACTGGACGGCCATCCTCCCCTTCCATGCCCTCGTGTTCCCGTCCATGGCGGAGAACATCGTGGCGGAGGCACGACGACGGCCGCTCCCCTCCGAGTGAACCCCACCCTGGCCCGGGACGGGCCGCTGGAGGCACCGGGCGGACGCCACCGGCGACCGCCGTGCCGCACCCGTCCGGACAGCACGAAGGCCCCGCGCCGTCTCGTCGACGGGGCAGGGCCTTCGGGCAGTTGGCGGCGCTCAGGTCAGCGAGGCCGCTCGGCTCAGGAGTCGGCGCCAGCCTGGGCGTCCTCGAGGGTGGTGGACGGGTCCACGATCTGGCCCTCCCAGCCCTCGGCGACCGCGTAGACCATGCAGTGCTGGGAGCCGTCGGCGGAGTTGCGCAGCTCGGTGGCGGAGACGGTGGCGTCGATGTCCTCGCCGGCCTTCGTGCCCTCGGCACGGCACACGGACTCGGTGTCCGTGGTGTCGTCCTCGCCCTTCTCCGGGACGGCCCACAGGTACTCGGCGTTGTGCTCCTCCTCGCAGTCGACCTTCTCGAAGGTGCCCACGTCACGGCGCGCGTGTTGGTGAGGCAGTCGCCGGCGGAGAAGGAGACCTCCTCGGCCTGCGGGGCGTCGGCCTCGCCACCCTCGGACTTCTCGCCCTCGGCGGGTGCGGACTCGGCCTGCGAGGCCGACTGGTCGGCGGTGTTCTGCTCGGTCTCCTCGGACTCCCCGGCGCAGGCGGTCAGGGCGAGCAGGGCTGCGGCGGACAGGGCTGCGGCACGGGCGGTGCGGGTGGCGATGCGATGCATGATGGGATCTCTCTTCAGTCGTTCGGACTCTTCGGATTTGTGGGTGCTCCTGGGCCGTGGGTCCGCGTGCCGCGGCGACTGCGGTGTCGGCGGCGGGCGGCCTCGGATCCAGCCGGGGGCACAAGGCGCCACTGTACGCCGAACAGGGAGATGTCATGCAGGTCACGTGAGATACCTCACGAACGCTCAGGTGCGAGGCTCCTCGGAAGTCGGCCCGGTCTGACGTCAGCCCAGCCGCCGCACCCACCGCTGACCCGGGGACAGGACGGCCCAGTTCCTGCGCAGGGTCGCCACCGCCATCCGCAGCTGGCGGCGACGCGCTGCAGGCGAGGCGAATCCCCTCCCCGAGGCGCCCATCCTCAGGGTCGGCACGTGCACCACGGGATGGCGTCCGGTCAGGGCCAGGCAGAAGGACAGGTCCAGGTCGTCGTGGACCAGCGGATCGACCCGTTCGACCTGCTCCCGGACGTCCCTCCAGGCCTCGGCACGCACGACCGATGTGGCAGCCCAGAGGAGGGACGGCGGCGCCGCGCACCGGCGCACCACCGGTACCCGAGGGTGTGCAGCGCCTCCCGCGCCCGGCCTTCGGCGCCCACCCTGTCGACGAAGCGGGGCGGCCCGGTCACACCGGAGACCTCGGGGGCAGACTCCAGCACCGCACAGATCCGCTCCACCCAGTCCACGTCCGGGCGGCTGTCCGCATCGCACCGCAGGATCAGTTCACCGCGGGCGGCGTCATAGCCCGCCGCGGCGGCGGCCGGGATTCCGGGCAACGGTTGATGCACGACCCGGGCCCCGGCCCTGCGTGCCATCTCGGCCGAACGGTCCCGGCTGCCGTTGTCCACCACCACGACTTCGTCGACGGGTCGGGACTGGGCACTCAGCAGGGCGAGACAGGCCTGCAGGTGCGCGGCGTCGTCGCGGACCGGGACCACCACGGAGACCGTGGAGCGGCGCTGCCCGATCGTGGGAGGTGCGCTCACGGTCCTGCCTCAGCGTCCGTGCTGTCCAGGCGCGGAGCGTCAGCGCCCGCCGCACGGACCACCGCCGCGCTGGCGGCGCCCGCACCGACGAGGTTCGCGGCCAGGTCCCCCACCGTGTCCGCGTAGCCCACGCCGATCTCCTCCGTCATCCACCGGTGCCCCGCCCACTCGGCGACCTCCCACAGCACCCCGAGGGTACCCACGGCGGACACGAGCCCCGCCCAGCACAGTGTTGGGCCGAGCAGCCGCAGTGCCGCACGGGTCGAGACCCCGCGCCGGTGGAGCAGTGACCTCACGGCCGCCCCCACCAGCAGGGCGACCACCGCGCTGGTGGCCGCATGCATGACGAGGTCTAGGTGGTCCACCCGGTGGTACAGGCCCGTGACGGAGCACCACCCCGCAGCGAGCAGGACGGCCTGACCCGCCCAGTCAAGCGGCCGACCGCCCACCCACCAGCGCAGGAGCCACTGGGTCCCGAACACGAGGAACATGACGGCGCCGGACGGCCATCCGGCGCTCGCACCGGCCAGCGGCACCAGCGCCAGCCCGACCAGGCGAAGGGCGTCGGCGGCGACCAGCGGGACCACGTCAGTGCTCCCGTACCCGGTGAGCACCGGTCAGCAGCAGCCACAGGCCGGGCAGCAGGAGGGCGGCTCCGAGCGGGTAGGCGAAGTCCTCCAGCGGGGCTAGGCCGATGTAGACCCCGCCCAGGCGGTGATGCCCGTAGTCGAAGAGGCCGGAGGCGATCATGAGGTTGTCGAAGACCGCCGTGAGGATCCACAGCAACCCCGTGGTCGCGGCCACGGCACCGACATGCCGCGCGCGCACTCTGCCGGCGACCGCCGCGAGCGCGAGGACGGCGGCGGCCACACCGAGGAAGACCAGGTTGAGCTGCCAGAACGTCATGCCTGCCCCCCGTCCCGCTCAGGTCGGCCGACCTGCACTGACCGTTCGTGGCCGGAGGCGGCGAGACCGCCGCGCCGGCGCCACGTCTCCGCCAGGCGCACGGCGGCGGTGAACAGAACCATCGTGTTCAGGCTGAGGAACAGCAGGAAGAAGGCCTCCTCCAGGGGCAGCTGGTCTGCCAGCATCACCCCGGTCATCAGGCCCGATTCGCGGTGCAGGAAGATGCCCTCGGCGATCGCCCACACGTCCCACCAGAGGAAGTAGCCGACCCCGGCGGCGAGCACCAGGAGCGCCGGGAGGGGACGGTGGAACAGGAACAACCGCCACCGGTGGTCCACCAGCAGCATGCAGCCGATCAGCCCGATCAGCACCAGCAGGTATGTCATCCGGCCCCTCCCCGCTGCCAGGCCCAGGCGATCAGCAGCATCGTGACCAGGAAGCCGGTGACGTAGTTCAGCCAGAGGAACACACGCCAGCCGCCGTGGGCCCGCCCCGAGGACGCGTCCGTGACACCGAGGTATCGGCCCGCGTTGACGATGTACGGGACGGCCAGCACGGCGGCCCACCGGCCCGGCCCCTCCGTGGCGAGCATGAGCAGACCGGATCCCGCGTACAGGACGACCGACGCCGCCACCGCGCGCCGGGCGCCGAGGACGGTGGCCACCGAAGCCAGTCCGCCTTCGCGGTCCGGAAGGACGTCCTGCACCGCCCCGAAGATCTGCGACGCCATGCCCCACAGGAAGAAGCCGAGGAGCAGGGCGGTCAATGCGGTGGTGGGCTGGGCGCCGGCCAGCACGAGGCCGTAGACCGCTGGAGACACGAAGTGCGTGGCCGAGGTGGCCGCGTCCAGAAAGGGGCGCTCCTTGAACCGCAGTCCGGACCACGAGTAGGCCACCACCGCGAACAGGCTCACGGACAGCACCGCCACGGAGAGCAGGTCACCCCGTGCCAGCGACCATCCCCCAAGCACGAGCACGAACGGCACCGGTACGAGGCAGGACCATTTCAGCACGCCGCGGCGCACGGCGGGATCACCCAGCACCGACCCCTCGACGCCGCCCTTGCGGGGGTTGCGCAGGTCGGACTCGTGGTCGAAGACGTCGTTGATGCCGTACATGGCGAGGTTGTAGGGCACGAGGAAGAACACCGTGCCCAGCAAGATCAGCCACCAGGGAAGACCTTCGGTCAGCAGGGCGGCGGCCAGGAACGGGTAGGCGGTGTTCACCCAGCTCAACGGCCGGGAGGCCCAGAACAGGGTTCGGATCACGGGCCCTCCTGGCGGTGGGCGGGGTCGGAGGCCGCCGACACTCCCGGATCCGGCAGGGGTGCACCGGCCGGGATGCCGGAGACCACTTCCCGGGCGATCTCCGCGGAGATCAGGCACATCGGCACCCCGATGCCCGGACGCACGGACGAGCCGGCGTGGACGAGGCCGCTCACACGGGGGTCGCGCACGGGCGGACGGAACAGCGCGGACTGGCCAAGCACGTGGCCGGGGCCGAGCAGGGATCCGCGCCACGCGTGGACCTGGGCGACGAAATCGCCGGGCCCGTACGTCCTGCGGACCACGATCCGCTCGGTCAGGTCCGGCACATCGATCCAGCGTGCCAGCTGGGCGAGGGCGCGGTCCGCGACGGCCTCCACCTGGGCGTCTCCGGGCTCGTCCCGGTCCGGGGTGCTGACGCCGCCCCGGCCCCATGCCTCCACCGCGGGAGCCGGCACCAGGAGGAACAGCGTCTCGTCGCCCTCGGGCGCCACCGTGGGGTCGGTGCGGAGGTCTTGGAGACGTAGATCGACGTCTGGTCGGCGAGGTCGGCGCCGGACTCGATGCGTGCGAAGTTGTCCTCCCAGTCAGCGGTGAACAGCAGGGTGTGGTGCAGCAGCTGGGGCAGGCGCCCGCGGACGCCCACGCAGACCAGCACTCCAGAGGGCCCCGGGTCGCGGGCGTCCCAGACGGACTCGGCGACCCTGTGCCCGGCCGGCAGCAGCCTCGTCTGGACATGGTGGAGGTCTGCGGCGGCCACCACCGTGTCGGCCGGCACCGTCCGCGTGGTGCCGTCTTCGCTCCGGTGGGTCACCGAGCGCACGAACCCCGTCCGCCGCGGACCGCCCTCCGCTGCCGCGGGCTCCCACGGTCGGGGAAGCCGTGCGCGCAGCCGTGGCAGGCCCCGTCGGGGCGCCGGGACGTCGGCCACGTCGATCGCGGTGACCTCGGAACCGGTGACGATCTCCACGCCGGCCTCCCGCACCAGGTGCGTCATGACGTCGACGAGCCCCGCGAATCCACCAATCGGGTACTGGACACCGTCCTGGAGATCCAGGTGGGACATCAGGTGGTACATGGCCGGGGCTCGGCCGGGCGAGGTGCCCAGAAACACGGCCGGGTAGCCGAGGATCTGCCGGATGCGCGTGTCCTGGAAGCGGGCGGCGACGTGCCGGCGCAGGCTCCCCAGCAGCTGCGGGGCCAGCGTGGGGAGGGCGGACAGCACGTCGCGGCGGAGCAGGTGCCGCAGGTCCTGGAAATCGGTGTACAGGAAGCGGCGCTTGGCCAGGGAGTACACCTGGGCCGCCGAGTCGAGGTACGCGTCGAGCCGCGGGGCCGAGCCGGGCTCGAGCCGGTCGAAGAGGGCGCGGGCGTGGTCGCGTCCGGGGAGCACGTCCACCGGGGGGTCGTCCAGATGCTCCTCGAAGTAGACGCGGTAGCCCGGGTCTAGGCGCCGCAGGTCGAGACGTTCGGCGGCCGAGGTGCCCATGAGCCGGAACCAGCGGTCGATCACCTCGGGCATCAGGTACCAGGACGGGCCGGTGTCGAACGTGAAGCCCTCCGCAGACCACCGGCCGGCGCGGCCCCCGACCTCGTCGTTCTTCTCGATCAGCGTCACCCGGTGGCCGTCGCGGGCCAGCAGTCCTGCGGTCGCCAGTCCTGCGAAGCCGCCGCCGACGACCACGACGGTGCGGGGCTTGACGGCGCGGCTCTCGGTTCGGGAGTCGGAGACGGAAGGGTGCTGGGCGGGCCTGCGGAGGCCGCGTCGGCGAAGGAACGGACGGTTCATGAGGTGGGTCTCCTGTCCGGGCGGCGGCCCCGCCGGGCGAGCGAGCGGGTGAGGACACGGGCCGCGATGGCTGCCTTCACATGCCCAGGCACGCGGATGCGGCGGCGGGCGAGCTCGGGTGCGGGGGTCGCGTGGATGCGCCGCGCGAGTTCCTGGAAGAGTCCATGAGCGAGGAGCACGGCGCGGCCGGCCCGCGCATCGAGGGCCAGGATGCCAGGCAGTGCGGCGTCCAGGTCGGACTGCAGGTCGGCGAGGAGCTCGTCCTTGCGGGCCTCGGTGAGTTCGTCCGGTGCGGCGCCGGCGAGGTAGGTGCGGCCGAGGGCCTCGTGGTCCGTGGCGAGATCGCGCAGGAAGTTGACCTTCTGGAACGCGGCACCGAGCCGGGAGGCCGCCGAGCGCAGGGCAGCGCGGTCCGCCGCGGTGTCTGCGCGTGTGCCTTCCAGAGAGAAGAAGACCTGCAGGCACATCAGCCCGACCACCTCCGCCGAGCCGTGGATGTACTCAGCGAGAGAGTCTGCGCCGTGCTCGGAGGTCTCGATGTCCGCCCTCATGGACGCGAAGAACGGTCGGGTGAGCTCGTGGGTGATGCCGTGACGGCGGGCGACGTCGCCGAAGGCATGGAGCACGAGGTCGGTGGAGAACCCCGTGGCCATGGCCTCCTCACAGGCCAGCTCGTAGGCGTCCAGCGCATGCCGCACGCGGGTGTCATCGGCGCCGGCGGCGCGGGCGGTGCCGTCCACGACCTCGTCGGCGACGCGCACCATGGCGTAGACGGCGGCGATGTCCCTGCGTGACGTCGGCGGCAGAGAGCGGCAGGCCCAGGAGAACGAGGTGGAGTATCTGCCGATCACGGTCCGGGCGGCTCGGAGGGCGGTGTCGGTGTAGAGGCCGAGGTCGGTCTCCCCACGGGCGCTGCGTCCGGCGGGGAAGTGGGCGGGACGTGGGCGGAGCGGATCGGTGGCGGACATGTCTCAGGCCTCCCTGGTGAGCAAGGTGTGGCAGGTCGCGGCGAACTCGTCCCGCTCGGCATCTCCCATGGGCAGCGGGTCCAGCAGCTCGCGGGCGGAACGCACGAGTTCTGCCGCGACGGCGGTCGCGTGGGTGATCGACCCGGCCCCCACGAGCGCATGCCGGGCCGCGTGGACGGCGGCGTCCAGTTCCGCGAGGCAGGCGCCGTCCTGCTCGGCACGGGCCACGTCGTCGAGGGCACGCCGCACGGCCGGGTCCTTGCGACCGTGGGCGGTGAGCAGGGTGGCCTTCCCCTCCCGTAGATCCGCCCCGTTGGCCTTGCCGGTGCGCGCCGGATCCCCCACCGTCCCCAGCACGTCGTCGATCACCTGGTAGGCCATCCCGAGCTGGGCGCCGGCCTCGGCCAGGGCCGCGGCGTGGGCAGGTGGGGCTCCGGCCAGCAGCGCACCGGCCTCGAGAGGCGCCTCGAACGTGTAGGAGGCCGTCTTGAGCCGCTCCATCAGCAGGATCCCCTCGGTGTCCGGGTGCTCGCCGCCGTGGCGGTGGAGGCTGAAGACCACGTCCTCCAGTTCGCCGGCCGCGGCGGCGGTGGCGGCTCGGAAGACGATCGGCGCGACCCTGAGTGCCGCTGCCGGGTCCGGGTCGCACGTAGTGGCCAGCGTGAAGGCCTCTGTGAGGAGCACGTCCCCCGCGATCACGGCGATCGACCGGCCCAGGTGGGTGGCCTCGGAGTCCTGGGCGCCGATGGCGACGATCTCTCGGCGGTACTGCTCCGCGAGGGTGGGGCGTCCGCGGCGCATCTCGTCGCGGTCGATCATGTCGTCGTGGACGATCAGCGCGGCGTGCAGCAGCTCGAAGGCGGCGCCGAGTCGCACCACCGACGCCGGGCGGTCGGCCTCTGCGGCGGACCGGCCCCGTGCACCGGCCCCCGCACGGAACCCCAGGTCCACCAGCCGAGGACGTACGAGCTTGCCTCCCATGGTCTGCTCACGAAGCCTGGCCCACAGCGTATGGAACGAGGCCGGCACCGGCACTGTGGTCAGCGGCGGGGTGTCGAACACAGCGTCCAGGGCAGACCGGACGTCCTGGATCGTCCTCGCCCCGGTGACGTCGTTCACGGCGACACCTCCGTCGTCCCTGTCTGCTCGTCGGCCCGGCGGACGAGGTCGTCTCGCCATGTCTCCAAGTGCGCCGCGGTGTTCTCGAGGAAGCGGAGCACCGCGGCCTGGTCTGCCTCGGAGGTGTCCTCCACGACCTGGTCGATCAACAGGACCATCTGCTGGACCTCGGCCATCGCCCGCTCCCGTGAGGAGTCCACGGCGCGCACCGTCGTGCGGCGACGATCCTGGGGGTGGGGCTCGCGGACGGCGTGGCCCGCGGCGACGAGACGATCCACGACTGCGGTGGTCGCGGCCGTGGTGAGGTGGAGGGAGCGGGCGAGCTCGGTGGGTCCCATGGGACGGCGCATAAGCAGGCTGAGAGCCGTGTAGTCCGTGTCCTTGAGCCCCATGAGCCGGCGCATCTGGGTCCGCACCTCCCCGTTGAGGCGCACGATCCTGCGAAGCGTCCGGGCGTGAGGGGTCGCATGCAGAGTCTCGGGTCGTACCGCGGCGGCAGTCACGGACACCCACCGCCCTTTCTCTCGATCATCTAACAATCGTATTTATGCGATATCTTAGTCTTCGAGAGACATTGGCTGTCAAGACCGTCGCCCCCGCACTGCGCACGGGGGCCGAGAGGAGATCCGTGGGATCACAAGAGACAGAGCTCGTCGTCCTGGTGGACGAGCATGGAGACGCACTCGGTACCGAGCCGAAGGCCACCGTGCACCGCCACCGGGAGGAGGGCACTCCGTTGCACCTGGCCTTCTCCTGCCACGTCTACGGCCCGGACGGGCGCTTCCTGCTGACCCGTCGCGCCCTGGGGAAGAGGGCATTCCCCGGCGTGTGGACGAACGGATTCTGCGGACACCCCGGCGCGGGCGAGTCCCCGGCTCAGGCCGTCGAGCGTCGTGCCCCGCAGGAGCTGGGGGTGCCCGTGCACACGGTGGCGCCGGTGCTGCCGGACTTCCGCTACCGCGCCGCCGACGCCGCCGGGATCGAGGAGAACGAGATCTGCCCGGTGTTCCGGGCGCAGACCGACGGCGACCCCGCCCCGGTGTGGGACGAGGTCGCCGAATGGGAGTGGGTGGAGGTCGCGGACCTCACCGCCGCCCTGGCCGCCGTGCCCGCCGCGTTCAGCCCGTGGCTGGTGCAGCAGTGGCGGCAGGGGGCCTTCGAGGCCCGCTGACCGCGGCACCGGAGCCGGGTCTGACCCCGGCTCCGAGGTCCGCCCTGACCGTCACGACGACGGCCGCCCGTCTCCG
>NZ_JBNFOB010000046.1:0-12047 GCF_057364565.1 Micrococcus sp. LASM2_SD2
CGGCTCGGGCTCGGGCTCGGGCTCGACGACCTCCGGCTCGACGGTCTCCGGTTTCGGCGACCTCGGGCTCGCGCTCGAGGACGGCGGTGCCGCCGCGACCCGGGTCGTCCGCGTCCCGGACCTCCTTGTAGGTGCCCTTCGGCGGGGCCGGGCGCCGGTCGAGGAAGCCGACCAGGACGCCGCCCACGGCGAGGGCGATGACAACAGCGATGATCAGAATGAGCTCCACCCTCCCAGTCTGTCACAGACACCCGTCCCGGCCCCGTGAGAGAATCCGCCCCATGGCCTCCCGACGACCCGATGCAGCGCGCATCCCCCTGCCCCGTGAGATCAAGGTCATGGTGGCCGCCGCGTTCACCATCGCCATCGGATTCGGCCTCATCGCACCCCTGCTGCCGGCGTACGCGCACTCGTTCAACGCCTCGGCCACGGCGGTCGCCGCCGTGGTGTCCGCGTTCGGCGTCACCCGGCTGCTGTTCGCCCCCACCTCGGGGCGCCTGACGAACCGGCTCGGCGAGACGCCCGTGTACATGACCGGCGTGCTCATCGTCGCGCTGTCCATGTTCCTCACCGCCTTCGCGCAGGACTTCACGCAGCTGATCGTGTTCCGGGCCATCGGCGGCATCGGCTCGACGTTCTTCACCGTCTCCGCGATGGCGTTCCTGGCCCGCAAGTCACCGCCGACCATCCGCGGCCGGGTGTCCGGCGCCTACGCCTCGGCGTTCCTGATCGGCAACATCGTCGGACCGATCGTCGGCTCCGCCCTGTCCGTCTTCGGGTTCCGGATCCCGTTCCTCATCTACGGCACGGCCCTCGTGTGCGCGGCCGCCCTGGTCTTCTTCCAGCTCAAGGACACCCGGCGCGCAGACCGCCGCGTGCAGGACTCCCGGCCCCCCATGCCCCTGAAGGAGGCCCTGGGGCTGCCGTCCTACCGCGCGGCGCTGGTCTCCTTCTTCTCCAACGGGTGGGCCACCTTCGGCGTCCGCAACTCCGTGATGCCCCTCTACGCCTCCACCGTCTTCGCCGGTGCCGGCCTGTTCGGGTTCATGGTGGACGGGGCCCTGATGTCCGGCCTCGCCCTGTCCCTGTTCGCCGCCGGCAACGTCACTGCGGTGACCTTCAGCTCCCGCCTGTCGGACGTCCACGGCCGCAAGCCCCTGATCCTCATCGGCCTGACCACCACCGCGGTGATGACCGGCCTGATCGGGTTCGCCGCCTCTCCCCTCATGTTCCTGACGGCCTGCCTGCTGGCCGGCGCCGGCACCGGAGTCCTGAACTCGCCCCAGCAGGCGCGATCGCGGACATGGTGGGCCAGGAGCGCAAGGCCGGACAGGTGATGTCCACCGCCCAGATGTCCGCGGACATGGGCGCGATCGTGGGGCCGCTGCTGGCCGGCGCCATGGCGGACCTGTGGGGCTGGGAATGGGCCTTCCTCGCCACCGGTGCCGTCCTCGCCGTCGGCGCGCTCGCCTGGGCCCGCGCCCCGGAGACCAACCTGCCGATCCACCCCGGCGGACCTCGCACCGGCACCCTGCCGGTCATGGTCCCGCCGGAGAAGCCCCGCACCTCCCCCGAGGAGAGCTGAGCCGCCGTCCGCCCGGACACGACGGAGCCCGCCTTCCCTGCGGAAGGCGGGCTCCGTCGTCGTGGACCCCCGCGCGATGCCGGAGGCGGGCGGTCAGGACCGGTCGAGGCCGTCGTCGAACTCGGCCTCCCGCTCGCCGACGCCCAGCATCTGGGCGATCGCGGAGACGGTGCGCCCGGCGGCCTTGCCGTCTCCGTAGGGGTTCACGGCGTTGGCCATGGCCGTGTAGGCGGCCTCGTCGTGCAGCAGCGTCTGCACCTGCTCGAACACGGTGTCCTCGGCGGTGCCGATGAGTCGGACGGTGCCGGCCTCCACGGCCTCGGGGCGCTCGGTGTTCTCGCGCATGACCAGGACCGGCTTGCCGAGGCCCGGGGCCTCCTCCTGAACGCCGCCGGAGTCCGTGAGCACCACGTTCGCCAGCGACAGCATGTGGGTGAACTCGCCGTAGGCCAGCGGCTCGGTGACCACCACGTTCTCCAGCCCCTCGAGGAACGGCAGCACGGCCTCGCGGACTACCGGGTTCTTGTGGGCCGGCAGGACGAAGAGGACCTCGGCGTTCTCCCTCGCCAGACGGGCCAGCGCCCGACCGACGCCGCGCATGGCCTCGCCCTGGTTCTCACGGCGATGCGTGGTGACGAGCACGACCTTGGTGCCATCCGCTACCCTCTGCTCGACCTCGGCCAGCTGCGGGTCCGTGAACGGGATCCTCTTGTCCACGACCTCCAGGAGCGCGTCGATCACCGTGTTGCCGGTGATGTACACACCGGCCTCGTCCACGGACTCGCGCAGCAGGTTCGCCTTGGACACGCGGGTCGGCGCCAGGTGCAGCGACGCGATCTGGGAGGTGAGCTTGCGGTTCGCCTCCTCCGGGAACGGGGACATGATGTCGAAGCTGCGTAGGCCGGCCTCGGCATGCACCACGGGGATCTGCAGGTTGAACGCCGCGATGGCCGCGGCGGTGGAGGTGGTGGTGTCGCCCTGGACGACGATCGCGTCCGGCCTCTCCTCCAGCAGGATGCGGTCCACGCCCTCCAGGATCTTCGCGAAGATCGAGTTCAGCGTCTGGCGGGGCTGGATGATGTTCAGGTCATGGGCCGGGACGATGCCGAACAGCTCGTTGACCTGGTCCAGCATCTCGCGGTGCTGACCGGTGACGGCGACGACGCAGTCGAACTGATCGGACGCCTCGAGGGCCTTCACGATCGGGGCGACCTTGATGGCCTCCGGACGGGTGCCGTAGATCGGCATGATCTTGAGCACGATGCTCCTCACTCGTGTCTAGTGTGGACGGCATGGGCCACGTCCGAGCGGACGCGGGCGCCTGCCTACGCGGCCACCCTATCCGAGCCGCGCGGCGGCGACGGCGCGCGCGGACCCGCGCGTCAGGATCCCATCCGGACGGAGGTCGGCCTGTGCTGGGCCTGCACCCGGCGGCGCCACCGTTCGGCCTGCGCCACCTTCTGTTTGCTCAGCAGCCAGTTGTACCGGCGGTACTGGTAGAGCACGTCGTCGGTCGGGCCGTCGGCCACCTGCTCGCCGTCGTGGAGCCAGAGGACCCGGTCACAGGAGGCGGCGATGACCTTCTCGCTGTGGCTCACCAGGATCACGCAGCCGGCATTGGCCTTGAGCTCCTCCATGCGCCGACGCGAACGCTCGCGGAACTGGGCGTCGCCCGTGTTCAGCGCCTCGTCGATCACGAGGACCTCCGGGTCACGGATCGTCGCGATCGCGAAGCGCAGGCGTGCCCCCATGCCCGAGGAGTACGTGTCGATCGGCAGGTCGATGGCCTTCTCGAGGCCCACGGACTCCACGATCTCCGGGATCCGGGCCTCGATCTCCCGCCGGGACATGCCCAGGGCCAGACCACCGAGCACGATGTTCTCCCGGCCGGACAGCGAGGGGATCAGCGCGGCGTTGACGCCCAGCATGGTGGGCGTGCCGCTGGCCCACACCGTGCCGGTGGTGGGGGTGAGCTTGCCCGCGATGATCTGGGAGATGGTGGACTTTCCGGAGCCGTTGCGGCCCACCACGCCCAGGGACTGGCCCTTGGGGACGACCAGCGAGATCTCCTTGAGCGCCCGCACCGTCACCCGGGGACGGCGGCGGATGAGCCCGTACACCAGCTTCTTGTGCCAGGGCAGGCGGTGGGCGATCCCCTCGTTCACCGAGTGCACCTTGTAGTTCATGGACACCCGGTCCAGGACGAGGCAGGGTTCGCCGCTGTCCGGGACCTCGTGCGCGGTCGGCTTCATCAGCGGGACACCGCCCTTCCGTGGGCCTCGTCGCCCTTCCAGAAGACGAGGATGCCCACCGTCAGCAGGCCGAAGGACCAGGAGCACAGGAGCAGCCAGTCCCTGGCCGGCGAGTCCGCGCCGTAGAGCAGCGAGTTGCGGGTGATCTCCAGGACCAGGTGCATCGGGTTCAGGGTGAGCAGGTCCACCAGCCAGGGGTGGCTGTCGAAGCGTTGGAAGGAGTAGAAGACCCCGGAGCCGTACATCCACAGGCGCAGTGTGAACGGCAGCAGCTGGGCGACGTCCCGGAATCGTGCGACGAGGGGAGCCAGCAGCAGCGTGACGCCCGTGACCAGGACGATCTGAAGGATCACGACCGGAACGAGGAGGATCCAGCGCCAGCTCAGGACCTCGAGCGGGGGGATCGCGAGGATGAACACGATCATCGTGGCAAGCGTGATCCCGTAGGCCAGGGACTCCTTGAGCATCGCCGAGACCGGGAGTGCGATGCGGGGGAAGTTGAAGGCCTCCACCACCGTCTGGTTGGACGTCAGGGAGCGGGCGCCCATGGAGACCGTGCGGCTCGTGAACGAGAACATGAACACACCGACCGTGAGGAAGGCGATGAAGTTGTCCACGCCCCGGGAGGTGCCCAGGAGCAGGCCGAACACGATGAAGTAGGTGATGCCGTTGAGCAGCGGGGTCAGGACGAGCCACACATTGCCCAGCACGTTCTGCCGGTTGCGGGTCCCCAGGCTCAGCTTCGCGTCGTAGGCGAGGTATCCACGGCAGGCCCAGAGCCGGCGGAAGTACCGGGCCAGGGTGGGTCGGGCGCCCACCCGCTCGAGGCCCGAGCGCGGGACCGAGATCTCCCGCACCGAGCGCGCGGAGTCGCCCGTGGCGCTCTTTTCAGCGTGTTTCACCGAAGTCTCCTCAGACGGCGACGGACAGGGACGGCGGGCATCCCGCGCCCGGCGGCGCCGGACGAAGAACCCAGTGTATGCCCGGACCACGGGCCCGGGACGCCGGGGCTGCGGGTCGCCCCGGCGACGGTCAGCGGCCGAGTCGCTCCTTCAGGGACGCGGCCAGTCCACGTGCCTTCGGCAATACCTGGCGACGCAGGGTGTCCTCGGCGCGGAGACGGGCGGACCCGGCGGTCACCCGCGCGAAATCGCGGCCGTCCCGACGCACCGCACCCCAGTCGACCCGGCCCTCGGGGCGGAAGACCGACGCGGGCGCGAGCTGCAGCCGCATCTGGTGCACCAGGTGGGCCATCTCCTCCCGGGCACCTGTCTTCTGGCGTTCGATGACGTCCGTCGAGATGCGGGTCTTGGCGTGCTCGAGCTTCCAGGCCATGTTCGGGTCGTGCAGGTCGGAGAGCAGCTCGGTGCGGCCCAGGGTCTTGAAGAGGTTCTTCGACTTCGTGGTCGGGGACAGCACGATCGCCGGGACGCCGTACATCGAGGCCACCAGCGAGCCGTGGAACTTCATGGACGCGAGGACGTCGAGTCCGCCGAGGGCGGCGGAGAGCTCGGACATGTCCTCGGAGCGGATGACCTCGTCCACCTCGAAGGGAAGACGCTCGACGGCCCTGGCATCGGCCTCCCCCGTGCGCAGCCCGGCCAGGACGAGCGCCTTGACGGCGTAGCCCTGTCGGCGAGCCTCGGCCACGAGCTTGGCCAGCGGAGCGTAGTCGTCCTCGGCGGTGACACGGCGCTGGCGGATGGAGACGCCGAGGACCTTGTCCTCCGGGTACTCACGCGCCGGTGGCATCGGCAGCCCGTAGACGAGGTCCGGGGCCACCCGGACCTCCACGCGGGGCTGGAGCTTCTCCCGGATCCACTCGGCAGACTCCACGTCGCGGACGCCGATGTACTGGACGTTCGGGTGGCGGAAGAAGTTGCGCATGTGGCGCATGACCGCGGGGTCTTCCTTCCTGATCCAGGTGGGCACGCCGATGCCGGCGATGTACACCTTCTTCTTCAGCCACGCCTTGTGCCAGTAGAGCTGCGAGACCTTGTTCGGGATGACCAGGTCTCCGCCGCCGATCACGAAGGCGTCGTACTTCTCCGCCTCGATGTACGGGTTCCCGGAGAAGTACGGGGCCTTGAGGATGTCATGGACCACGCGGGCGTCGAAGTGCTCGGACAGGTTCCGCCTCCAGCCGTCCAGGAACAGCTCGTCCCCGTAGTTTCCCCAGCCGAAGAAGCCGACGAGGCCGACCTTCGGACGGTCCTTGAACTGCGCGATGAGGTTGTCTGCCATGGATCAGCCTTCCTGGGACAGGCGGGAGAGGCGCTCGCGCACCTCGCGGGCAAACCGGTCCGACACATCGGCGGGACGGTGACGGTCGGCGAAGTCACGGGCGGCGGCGCGGGCCTGGGGCGCCACCAGACGGTCGGCGCGCTCCAGGGACGCGGCGATCTCCTCCGGGGTCGAGCCCTCGAGGAACTCCGCGAAGGACGGTTCCAGCAGGTTGGGGAGCACACCCACACGGTTGGCGACGACCGGCAGGTCGAAGGTCGGGCCGAGCAGCGCGCCGCCCGAGTTCAGGGCCCGCTGATGCGGCAGGACCATGATGTCGGCGGCGCGCATCATGTACTGGACGTGCTCAGCGGGGATCTTCGCGTCCTTGAGGAGCACGTAGGGATGCATGCGCAGCTGCTTCACGAGCTGCTGGGAGGACCGGTCTCCGTCGGCCTTGCCCGCGATGATCAGGCGCCGCGGCGTTTCGGAGGTCTTCAGCAGGTGGTTGAAGCCCTCCACGAACCGTTCGATCCCCTTGTACGCCTTGATGGCTCCGAACACGACGTAGACGACCTCGTCCGGGTCGATGCCCAGCACGAGCCGGGCGTGGTCGCGCGGCACGAAGTCCTGGTAGGCGCCCTCGTAGGACGGGTGCGGCACGCAGAAGGTCTTCTGCGGGTCGAGGGTCAGGAACTCCGAGACGAGCTGCGGGGTGTCCTCGCTCATCACATGGACCAGGTCCGCCTCGTCGGCCACGGCCTGCTGCAGGCGACGCTCCTCCTCGAGGAACACCGCGTCGTGCGGGGCCATGTTGTGCACGGTCCACACGACCCGGCCGCCCTCGGAGCGGAAGGCCTGCAACCGGGAGAGGAACTCTGCGGCCCGCACCTGCGCCTCGGACTCGGATTTGACTCCCTTGAGGACCTCGGAGAGCCAGTGCAGGTGCAGCACGATGCCGCGGGTCTGCGCGGACAGCGCGGTCAGACGGTCGAAGGCGCCCCACTCCGTCACCGGGGCGACCGCGAGGCCGTGGTCGCCGAAGCGGCGGTGCAGCAGGGCCTGGAAGGGGTTCATCCTCGCCACCGGCGAGTACGCGTACAGCCACGGCTCGGCCGCGTCACGGCTCGTGTAATACCGGGTGGCGGACAGGGCCTCGTTGATCGGCGAGCCGACCTCGGTGCGGAATCCTCGGAAGAGCAGCTCCACGGGCGTCAGTCTCCTTCGATGTCGATGTCGGTCTGGTCGGCCTGGCTGCCGGCGGCATCGGCCTCACGGTGCTCACGTGCGGCGGCCAGGGCCTCGTCGAACACGGCCTTGTAGCGCGGGCCGTTGTGCTTCCACTGGCGCTCCTCCTCGACCCAGCGGCGACCGGCACGGGCCAGCTCCGCGCGACGCTCGGGGTCCGCCAGCAGCGCCTCGACGGCCTCGGCCAGGGAGGCGGCGTTCTCCGGCTCGAAGACCTCGCCGCGGGCCGGCGCCTCCACGATCTCCGCGAGCGCGGGGACGGAGGAGACCAGCAGCGGCCGGCCCATCGCCATGGCCTCGAACGGCTTGAGCGGGGTCACGTACCGTGCGGCACGCTCGTAGGTGCGCGGCACCACGAAGACGTCGATCAGGCTGTAGTGCCCGGAGACCTCGGAGTGGTCGATGTGACCGGTGAACACCACGCGGTCCATCACGTCCAGCTTCTGGGCCAGGGACTTCATCTCGTCCAGGCGCCGGCCGCCGCCAACGAGCACGCACTGCGCCTCGACGCCCTTGGCCTTCAGCATCTGGGCGGCACGGATCAGGTACTCCTGGCCCTCGCGGCGATGGTCCATGTTGGAGACGTAGCCGAAGGTCGGCATAGTGATGCCGTAGCGCTCCTGCAGCGCCGGGTCCACGGGCTCGGCCACGAAGTTCTCGAGGTTCACGCAGTTCGGCACGAGCCCGATGCGCTCCTTCGGGACGCCGCGGGACGCGAGCTCGTCCCGCATGGAGGTTCCGAGGGTCAGGACGGCGGCGGCCTCCTGCATGCACATGGTCTCGACCGCCATGCGGCGCCGGAAGGTCTCCGACCTCTCCTCCATGGCGGTCTCCCCGGTCCAGTTGCCCTCGAAGAAGGAGCGGACCTCGTAGACCACCGGGATGCCGGTCTTGCGCTGGATCGCCAGGGCCACCAACGCCGTCTCGTAGCCGCGGCGACCGGACGACACGTGGATCACCGCAGGACGGATCTCCTTGACCTTCTGGTAGGCCAGCCAGGCGAAGTCCTGGAGCCAGCGGTCCGCCGGCACCCGCGAGTAGTCGATGCCGACGTCCAGACGGTGGTGCACGATGCCCTCGAACACCTCGACCGGCTCGAAGTCGTCTCCTACGACCGAGCGCGGGAATCCGGGCTCGGTCAGCACGACGGCATCGATTCCCGCCTGGACCTCGGCCTTGAAGTTCTCATGGCTGCGGGAGGTGAACCCGTTCGAGAAGTAGGGCCGGGACTCCTTGACCATGTGCAGGACGAGGTTGTCGGCCGCCGGCTCGATCGGGGTCACCGGTCCGGGGATCCGCGGGATCCAGCCGCTGAGCTCCTTCGCGCGGCCGTTCACGTCCGGCAGCGCACGGGCGTGCTGGGCGGCGATGTCCGCGAGCCGCGTGCTGACCTCGAGGTTCTCAGAGATCTCGCCGCGCAGGACCGCCAGGCGCTTGGACGTCACCTGGAAGGGCTCGCTGTGGTCCCTGCCCACGCCGAGGATGCGCTGCCACAGCAGGGCACGCTCATAGTCCTGGTTGTTCAGGGCGTGACGCAGCGGCTTGTCCCCGGAGAAGGAGGACCGGCCGGCCCGCTTCTGCAGGCCGCGCATCTCCTTGGACCAGTCGACCATCGGCTCGAGGCTGTTGTGGTAGCCCACCCTTGCGATGCCCCGCAGCAGCTGCGCTCGGGAGATCTCGTTGCGCTGGTAGCGCCGCTTCAGCCGGCCCAGCTGCCGCCGCACCTTCAGGGCGCGACCGCGCAGCTCGGCTTTGGCCCCGTCGGGGTCGCGGGTGAACGGCGCCAGCCACGCGCCGGCGAGGGCGTCGCGGTCGCGCGAGATCCAGTTGAGCTCACGGTGGACGAGCCGCAGCTCCTCCTGGAGGCGCTCCGCCTCGGCACGGTCGTCGCGCTGCTGTGCAGGCGGCTCGTCGGTGATCAGGCGGAATGCCGGTCGGTCCTGTTCGGACACGGGCGGGTCTCCCCTCGTCGGTGCGTTCAGTTCTCGCCGGTGCCGGCGGTCAGCGTGCGCGCCACTGGCCGCGCGTGTCGATGACGTGCTTGCCGTCCACGGCGGAGCCGAGGTCCGCGAACGCGTCGTGGTCCACCAGGAGCAGGACGATGTCCGCCTTCTCCACGGCCTCGTCGGCGGGGACGAGGCGGACGTTGGACTTGCCCTCGAGCTTCGCCGGCAGCTCCTCCACGTGGGGCTCGACCACGAGCACCTCCGAGCCGGAGAACTGGTCCGCGAGGTCGTGCGCGATGTTGAGCGCCGGGGACTCGCGCAGGTCGTCGATGTTCGGCTTGAACGCCAGGCCCAGGGCGGCCACGACCGGGGTGCGGCCGGTCTCCTGCTGGACGTCGAACGCGGCGGCCTTCACCTGGTCGATGACCCACTGGGGCTTGGCGTCGTTGATCTCGCGGGCGGCCCGGATGATGCGTGCGCTCTCCGGGGCGGCGTCCACGATGAACCACGGGTCCACGGCGATGCAGTGGCCGCCGACGCCCGGGCCCGGCTGCAGGATGTTCACGCGCGGTGGTGGTTGGCGAGCTCGATGAGCTCCCACACGTCGATGCCCTGCTCCGAGCAGATCACGGACAGCTCGTTGGCGAACGCGATGTTCACGTCGCGGAAGGAGTTCTCGACGAGCTTGGCCATCTCGGCTGTGCGGCAGTCGGTGAGGAGGATCTCACCCTTGCAGAAGGTGCGGTAGAGCCGCTCGGTGCGCCGCGCGGCCTCCGGTGTGGAGCCGCCGACGATGCGGTCGTTGGTGACGAGCTCGATCATCACGCGGCCCGGGAGCACGCGCTCGGGGCAGTGTGCGAAGTCGAGGCCGGCCTCGCGCAGGTCCGGACGCTCGGCGTAGATGACCTCGGCCATGTGCTCGGTGGCTCCGGGAGGCGAGGTGGACTCGAGGATGACCAGCTCGTCGCCGGTCAGCTGCGGCGCCAGGCCGCGGGCGGCGGCCTCGATGTAGCTCAGGTCCGGTGCATGGTCGTCCTTGAACGGGGTCGGCACCGCCACGATGTAGGCGTCGGCCTTCGGCGTCTCCTTGGAGGCGTCGAGCGTGCCGTCGTCCACCGCGCGCTTCACGAAGTCGGCGAGGTCCGGCTCGACGAACGGCACCCGGCCGGCGTTGACGGCGTCGACGGTGCGGTCGGTGACGTCGACTCCATGCACCCGCACGCCGTTCTCGGCGAGGATGGCGGCGGTCGGGAGGCCGATGTATCCCAGGCCGATGACGGCGACGCTCTGGATCTCAGACATCCGTGGTGTTCCTCATTTCCTGTCTCAGGTGCTCCGCCCCCGCAGTGGCATGCTTGCCTGGAGCAGGTCGGGGGCGGGGATTCTCCGACGAGTATACGGACGTTCCTCAGCGGTCCCGGGCAGGCCGGGCCGTGACCTCCGCGTAGGTCTTCACGTACCGGCGGGCGTTCGCGGCCCAGGTCCGCTCGGCCAGCACCCAGTCGCGGGCCCGACGTCCCAGGTCCACCCGGCGATCGGGTGAGTCGAGCATGGCCTCCAGGGCGTCGGCCCAGGCGGCGGGGTCCTCGGCCGGCACCAGCACGCCGGTGACGCCGTCCGCGACGATCTCCCGCAGTGCGGGGAGGTCGGAGACCGCGACCGGGCGGGACGAGGCCATCGCCTCCAGCGGCTTCATGGGGGTCACCGCGCGCGTGACGGAGGTGTCCTTGCGCGGCACACAGAAGACGTCGAGCGCCTGATGGCAGAGCGGCGCCAGGGCGCGGTCCACCCGACCGAGCGCGACGAGCCGGTCCGCGATGCCGAGCTCGCCGGCCAGCTGCTGCAGGCCGGGCAGGGCCGTCCCGTCCCCGGCGATCATCAGACGCAGCCGGGGGCGGTGCGCGGCGAGCGCGGCCACGGTGCGGACCAGGTCGTCCAGGCCCTCATAGGGGACCACCGAGCTGACGGTGCCGACGTACTCGGCGTCCACGTCGAGACCCAGGGTGAGCCGGGCCGAGCGGACGTCGCCGGGCTCGTCCAGGAAGGCCCCGCCCACGGCGTTCGGGCTCAGCACGATGCGGTCCGGGTCGACGCCGTCCGCGGCCACCCGCCGACGCATCGTCTCGGCCAGGGTGACGACCGCGTCGGCGGACCGTACCGCGTCGGCCTCCCGCCGGACGAACAGGCGGTACCGCTCCGAGTCGAGCGCCCGCGGGCCCCGTGTCGAGGCCCAGGTGTCCGCAAGCTGACCGCGGACCTCGTAGACCCAGGGGATGCCCACCGCCTCGGCCACGGCACGGACCACCACGGCGTTGACCCAGTGCGTGGTGGTGTGCAGGACGGCCGGGCGCCGTTGCAGGACGAGCCGGAGCAGGGCCTCCGCGTGCTGCTGCAGCCGCGCGTCGAACCCGGGGACGAGCCGCGCCGCGAGGAGCCGGTGATAGGGGATGCCGTCCACCTCGTCGCAGTCGGCGGCGGTGAGGACGCCGGTCTGCACGGGCCAGCCGAGGCGGGTCACGGCCTCCACCTCCCAGCCGCAGTCCCGCACGGCCTGCATGAGGCTGTGCGAGCGCTGCGCATAGCCGGACCCCGTGTGGGGCAGTGAGTTGGTCAGCACGAAGAGGACCCGGTTCTGCTCGGGGAGGTACCCGGCCGAGGCGTCCGGCAGCTCCGGGGTGCGGCCCTGCAGCGAGGTCAGCTCGGAGCCGAGTCTGCGCCGCACGGCACCCTCGCGGCCGCTGCGGCCGAGCACGGCGACGGCCTGCTGCATGCGGCCGCGATGCCAGTGGGGCC
>NZ_JBNFOB010000047.1:0-11993 GCF_057364565.1 Micrococcus sp. LASM2_SD2
TCCGCGGTGCCCCGTCCGCCCCCGCCCCACCACCGCACCACCCGCGCCCCGCACCCCGGAGAGGACCCGGATTGAGCCACGCCAACCTTGTCCCGAGCACCGTTCCCACCCGCGTGGACGATCTGACGTTCAACATCCACACCACGCCGTTCGACGAGGACTACACGCCCGCCGCCAGCACGCGCGCCACCACGAACTTCGCGAACCTCGCCCGCGGCGCGGACCGGCGGGAGAACCTGCGCGCCGCTCTGGCCATGATCGACGGGCGCCTCAACGACCTCGCCCCCTGGGACAACCCGGAGCGGGACCGCTACACGGCGCGGATCGAGATCGTCTCGATCGACGTGCACTTCACCGCCGACGACGGCGCGGACGTCGACTTCCCGCTCATGGAGATGCTCGACGTGCGGGTGGTCGAGCGCGCGACGGGCGCCGTGCTCGGCCGCAGTGTGGGGAACAACTTCTCCTCCTACGTCCGCGACCACGACTTCTCCGTGGTGCTGCCCGCGCACGCGCGACGTCGCCGGGGACCGAGGAGCCCGACGGCTTCGGCGACCTGCACGGGCGGCTGTTCCGGCACCTGCTCGACTCGCAGGCGTACCGGGAGCGGTTCCCGCAACCGCCCGTGATCTGCATCAGCGTGTCCACGAGCCGCACCTACCGGCGGCTGACGAACGAGCACCCGGTGCTCGGAGTCGAGTACCGCCAGGACGCACCCTCCCGCACGGACCGCTACTTCGGCCGGATGGGCCTGGGGATCCGGTGCTTCCTGCCGCGCGGGTCCGTGGCGCCGCTGGCGTTCTACTCGCGGGGCGACCTGCTCAACGACCACGCGAACCTCTCCCTGGCCGGGTTGATCGCCACCATGGAGACCTTCCAGCGGATCTACCGGCCGGAGATCTACAACGCGAACGCCGGGGCCGGCGAGGTCTACCGGCCGCGCCTGGACCACGGCGACTTCTCGCAGACCCGGATCGCCTACGACCGCGAGGAGCGGGCCCGCCTCGGCCGGGAGCAGGGGGAGTACACACAGGAGCACTTCGTGGGCCCGCACCGCGACCTGCTGGAGCGCTGGGCCGCCGCCCACGCCGCACGAGACACCGAGGAGACCCGATGACCACCCTGATCCCCACCACCCTCGTCGGCAGCCTGCCGAAGCCCGGCTGGCTCGCCGAGGAGGAGACGCTCTGGTCGCCCTGGAAGCTCGAGGGGGAGCGGCTGCGCGAGGGAAAGCTCGACGCGCTCGCCCTCGCCGTGGCCGACCAGGAGCGCGCGGGCATCGACATCGTCTGCGACGGCGAGCAGACCCGCCAGCACTTCGTCACCACGTTCATCGAGCACCTCGGCGGCGTGGACTTCGACCGGCGCGAGACGGTGCGGATCCGCGACCGGTACGACGCGAGCGTGCCGACCGTCGTCGGGGAGGTGGGCCGGCCGGCGCCGGTGTTCGTGGACGACGCGAAGGCCCTGCGCGCGCGGACGGACCGGCCCATCAAGTGGACCCTGCCCGGGCCGATGACCATGATCGACACCCTCGCCGACCGCCACTACGGCAGCCGCGAGAAGCTCGCGTGGGAGTTCGCGCGCATCCTCAACGAGGAGGCGCGGGAGCTGGCGGCGGTGGGCGTCGACGTCGTGCAGTTCGACGAGCCCGCGTTCAACGTGTTCTTCGACGACGTCCGCGACTGGGGCGTGGCGACGCTCGAGCGTGCGGCCGAGGGCCTGACGTGTGAGACGGCCGTGCACATCTGCTACGGCTACGGGATCAAGGCGAACAACGACTGGAAGGCCACGCTGGGGCAGGAGTGGCGCCAGTACGAGACGTCGTTCCCGCTGCTGCGCGAGTCCACGATCGACACGATCGCCCTGGAGCGGCACCACTCCCGTGTGCCGGCGGAGCTCATCGGCCTGCTGCGCGGCAAGAAGGTGATGGTCGGCGCGATCGACGTGGCGAGCGACGAGATCGAGACGCCAGAGGAGGTCGCGGCGACCCTCCGGGAGACCCTCGAGTTCGTGGACGCGGACAAGCTGATCGCGAGCACCAACTGCGGCATGGCGCCCCTGGCTCGCTCCGTGGCCCGGGACAAGACGGCGGCGCTCGTGGCCGGTGCCCGGCTCCTCCGGGAGGAGCTGGGCGGGGAGTGAGGGGGCCTGGTGGCCTTGCCTGGCCGGCCGGAGGAGCGCACCCCGGAGGTCAACCTCTTACCAGGCCGGCGCTGGGAGCCGGTGCACCTGCATGGGGTGGACGACACGTCAGTGCACCTCGTCCTGGCGCCCGAGCGCGGCGTCCGTCTGGCCGAGCTCGGATGGCTCGAACCGCATGGCTACGCGGACTTCGGCACGAAGTGGATGCTCTACGGTCCGCGGGACGAGGCAGAGCTGGCCGTCGTCGTCGGGATCATCGAGGAGTCACTCGCCTACGCGCGCGGCTGACGCAGCGCCCCGGAGCGGGGAAGCGGACGCGAGAGGAAACTGCGAATTTTTCGTTTTCGCGGGTAGTCTTGCTCCATGACTGCGACGGTGAATGACAAGCACACGGTGCTGCCGCCGACGGATCTCGAGGAGATACTCGACGTCGGCAGGTTCCTCGACGGCCTGACGCAGCCGGCTGCCCTGGTCGGCCCTGATGGGCAGAAGGTTCCCCTGCCGCCAGAGGCTTTCAACGTCCTGCGGGACGTCGTCGAGGCGATGCGGGTGGGCAAGGCCATCACGGTGGCGCCCGTCGACCAGCTGCTCACGACACAGGAGGCGGCGAACTTCCTCGGCATCAGTCGTCCCACGCTGGTGAGGCTGCTCGAGGAGGGCGCGTTGCCGTACGAGAGGACGACCGGTGGTCGGCACCGACGCATCCGGCTCCAAGACGTCGTGTCCTATCAGCAGCGGAAGCGCGGGGAGCGGCGTGCCGCGCTGAGCGACCTCGTAGGGGAGGCCTCGTCTGCGGGGCTCTACGACCAGAAGGCGGAGTCCTACCGCGAGGCGTTGCGTCAGGCTCGCGCCGACCTCCGGGGTGAGCGCGGGTAGTGGCTCGTGCCGGAGGCGCGCTCCGACGTCTGCCTGCTCACCCCCACAGGCCGGAACCGGCGATGAGCCGGACCGCGAGCACCGCCATGACCACCGCGATCACCACGTCCACCACGCGCCACGCCTTCGGGTCGGCGAGCACCCGGGCCAGCAGGCGCGCGCCGTAGCCGAGCGCGGTGAACCACAGGACCGAGGCGGCGACGGCGCCGGCGGCGAAGACCCACCGCGCGTCGGGACCGTGCTGGTTGGCGAGGCTGCCCAGCAGCACCACGGTGTCCAGGTAGACGTGCGGGTTGAGCCAGGTCAGCGCGAATGTGGTGGCGATGACCGAACCCGCGGTGCGCGGCGCCTGCTCGGCCACGAGCCCCTGCGGACGCAGCGCGGCACGCAGGGAGGAGACCGCGAACCAGAGCAGGTACAGGGCGCCACCCCAGCGCAGCACCTCGAGCAGCCACGGCACGGCCTGCACGAGCGCGCCCACCCCGGCGGTGCCGGCCAGGATCAGCACGGCGTCCGAGGACATGCACACCAGCACGACGGCGCCCACATGCTCCCGGCGCACGCCCTGGCGGAGCACGAAGGCGTTCTGGGCGCCGATGGCGACGATGAGCGCGAGTCCGGTGAGCAGGCCGGTGCCTGCGAGGGTCCACATGGGTGAGGACGCTAGGGCCGGCCGGGCCTGAGCCAAACGAAGAGAACTGCAGGCACCTAAGCTCTGCTTCATGAACCTGGACCAGCTGCAGGCGCTGCGTGCGATCGCGGACGAGGGCTCGTTCGAGGCGGCCGCGTACGAGCTCGGCGTCAGCGCCTCCGCGGTCAGCCAGCGCATCCGCGCCCTGGAGCGGGAGGTGGGCCAGGTGCTGCTCCGGCGCGGCACACCCTGCGAGCCGACCGAGGCCGGCGTCGGCCTGGTGCGCGTGGCTCGGCACATGCGGGTGCTCGAACAGGAGGCGTGGGCCGGGCTGGGCCGCACGGCGGCCGGGCGCAGCGTCACCTCCCTGGCCGTGCCCGCCGACGTGCTGGGCACGTGGTTCGGGCCGGTCCTGGCGGAGGCCGCCGACTGGGATGACACGGTCCTGGACCTGCACGTCGAGGACCAGGACCACAGCGCCCGGCTGCTGCGCCGCGGCGAGGTGCTGGCCGCCGTCACCACGGAGCCGCAGCCGGTGCACGGGTGCGCGGCGGAGCCGCTGGGGAGCATGCGCTACGTCCCGCTCGTGGCGCCCGCCCTGCTCGCTCGGCACGCGGCGGGCGACGTCGTAGACCTCGGCGCGATGCCCATGATGCGCTACAACGCGAAGGACGACCTGCAGCGCCTCGCGCTGAGCGGCGCCGGGCTGGACGTCGCCCCGCCCACGCACCTGGCGCCGTCGTTCGACGGGTTCCACCGGTCTGTCCGGGCCGGTCTGGGGTGGGGGATGCTCGTGGACGCCCAGGCCGTCGAGGACGTGCGCGCCGGCCGGCTGGTCCGCGTGCCCGGGCTCGACGACGTCCTCGTGCCCCTCTACTGGCAGGCGGCCACACTGCCCGTGACGCGCCTGGTGCGGCTCACACAGGCGGTGCGGGAGGCGGCCCAGCGGACGCTCGAGCGGGGGTGAGGCGGCACCACGGGGTCGCGGGCGAGAAGTACTACGCCACCGGCACGGCGTTCGCGGCGTGGACGATCGTCACGGTCGGCATCGAGGGTGCGGACCTGGTCTCCCGTCGCAACTCCAAGCGTGCCGGCGGTGTGGTGCGCGAGCCCGAGCGGGCCGTGGCCGTGGTGCGGGTGCGCCAGCCGCGGGTGCGCATCAAGGACGACTGGGACGGCTTCGGCCAGCGCATGACCGCCACCGGCTCGGTGCTGCTGGACGGTGCCGCCGCCGAGGAGCTGCTGGAGATCCCGCGCCCCCACGGCCCGGTCCCGGTGCTGGAGGAGGCGTCCCTGCTGGCGCTGCAGGTGGGTGTGGCCCGGGCCGCGCTGAACGAGGGCGTGGAGCTGCTGCGCCACCGCCGGCGCACCTTCAACACCGGCACCGCGGTCCGTCCCCAGCACGACCCGCAGCTGCTGGAGATCGTCGGCCGCATGGCCGGGCAGGTCTCCGCCGCCGAGGAGATGGTCCGCGTGGTGGGCCGCCTCATGGATGCCGCCGCCGCTCTCGCGGCGGAGCCGAACCACGACGCCGGCCGCCTCGCCTCCGCCTGGGACGACGCCATGGTGGCCGCCTACCGGGCCCAGGCCGTGGTGCCCGGGTTCGTGCTGGACGTGTGCACCCACATCTTCGACACCCTCGGGGCGTCCTCGACGTCGACGGCCCTGCAGCTGGACCGGCACTGGCGCAACGCCCGCACCATCGCCACCCATGACCCGGCGGCGTTCAAGGTGCGCATGGCCGGTGACTGGCTCGTGAACGGCACCCCGCCGACCGCCTACACCTCCGCCGGGGACGTGCCGGAGGAAGAGTGAGCGCCGTCTGGCCCCATCAAAGAAGTGTGGTTTGGGCTGGAAAGTCCTCGAAACTGAGAGTTGAGGACCCGTCCGTAGCGATGGCGAAACGCAAGTATGCGATGGGTGCCAACCCGTTAGCTCCAGGCTCGGCGGCGACGTCGTCCAGAGACTGGTGCGCGAAGGGGTGACATACGATCTGTGGTGTTCGCCCACCACGGGGAAGGGTGTGCACCATGCCCGCCCCCTACCCCCTGAGAGTTCCGCGATGACGTCGTCCGCGTGGCCCAGTACCGCGAGCCCGATACTCGGCTGGCCCAGATCGCCCAGGACTTCGGCATCTGCGAGTCCTGCTTGACGAACTGGATGCCTCAGGCAGAGATCGAGGCCGGCAACAAGCCCGGGACCACGAAGGCCGAAGCTGAAGAACTCCGCACTGCCCGGCGCAGGATCGGTCTGCTGGAGCAGGAGAACGAAGTCCTGCGCCGGGCCGCCGCGTACTTGTCCCAGGCGAACCTGCCGAAAAATGATGTACCCGCTCGTGAAAGAGCTCGCCGGCGACGCCGATCCGCGTCGTGGTGTCCTTGCGGGTGCTCAGCCTCGCCCGCCAGCCTTACTACCGCTGGCTGGAGAACCCTCTCACGCGAACCGATCTCGACCAGGCCTACCGGGCCAACGCCCTGCACGCCGCTGACCAGAACGAGCCTTAAGTTCGGGTACCGGCTGCTGCGTGAGGAGGCCGAGAACGCCGGGGAACCCATGGCCACCCGGACCGCCTGGCGGCTCTGCCAGACCAACGGGTGGCACTTCAGTGTTCGGGACCAAGCTCTGCCTCTGCGCCATCAAGGACCTCTACGCCGGGCGGATCGTGGGGTACTCCATGGCCGACCGGATGCAGGCATCGTTGGCCGTGGACGCGCTCGAGCAGGCCGTGGCGCGCCGAGCAGGCACGAGCGTGGTGGCCGGGTGCGTGGTGCACTCCGACCGCGGCTGGCAGTTCCGCTCGAACGTGTTCCAGGACGCCCTCACCGCCCACGGGATGCTCGGCTCGATGGAACAGGTCGGCTCGGCCGGGGAGAATGCGGCCATGGAGTCCTTCTTCGCGCTCCTGTAAGAAGAACGTGCTCGATCGACGGCAACGGGCCCCACGGCAGGAGTGACGCACGGCAATCGTGACGTGGATCGAGAAGACGTATCACCGGCAGCGCCGGCAGGACCGGCTGGGTCGGTTGACCCCGGTCGAGTACGAGATGGTCATGGACCCCACGACCGCACACGCGGCGTGAGACTAACTGTCACCTATCCATGCACCAGTCCCCACCGTATCCTGAAGATGACCGCATCCCCCGCCTGCACCGGAGGCATCCTGATGGACGAGCCCACCACTTTCGCCGACATCGTCGTGCTCGTCGTGATGGGTCTGATCGCGATCGCCATCGTGTGGACGGTCATGTCGAACCGTTCCAGGGGCGGCGTGGAGCGGGTGAAGCAGGCCGAGCTGGAGCGCGATCAGGCCCGGAGCCGCGCCGACGAGCTGCAGGCACGCGTGGACCGGCTCGAGGAGCGCCTGGACCGCCGCATGCACCGCCAGCTGGACCACGAGGAGTTCGACCAGCGGCTCGAGGGCTGAGCCGCCGCCGTCACCGCTGAGCCGTGCCGCGGGCCCGGCCGCCCACGCCACGAAGACGCAGAAGCGCCTGGACGGCTGGGCGCAGGGCGTATCTCCTCAATGGGCACGCACCCATGGCGGCAGTTCAGTGCGTCATGCCTCTTGGCCGTGGCTGCTGTAGACCACGATCGGCGCTCCATTGGGATCATGCGTGCTCTTCCACACGGTCATGCCGATTCGTTCGGCCACGCGACGGGAAGCCATGTTGTCGGGGTTGATGATCGCGGTGACCATCGTTGCCTCGAGGGTCTCGAACGCGTATCGCAGGCAGGCAGAGGCCCCCTCGGTTGCCAGTCCTTGTCCCTGGCGTTCTGGCAGGACGTGGTAGCCGACCTCGAGGACCTCTTGGCCGTCGACGTTCTGCCAGGTCAGGCCGCAGTCACCGATGAAGTCGCCGGTGGCCCGGTGTTCGATGACCCACAGGCCGAACCCATGCTTGGCGTAGTTGTCCTTCGACCAGTTGATCCACCGCTGCACTTCATTGCGCGACTTGGCCCGCGGGTAGTAGCGCATCACCTCCGCGTCTCCGAGGAGCCTGCACATGTCGTCGAGGTCAGCGTCGGTCATGCGCCGGAACGTGAGTCGATCTGTGGGTTGCGGGATCATCCGACGACCTTACCGACGGCACTGGACCGGCTTCTTGTCTTCGGCATGCGCGTGAAACCACCCCCGCGGTCTGGCGCGCTCACCCCACAAAGACGCAGAAGGGGTGGCCGGCCGGGTCCGCGAACACGTACAGGGGTTCCTCCTCGTCGTCGGAGCGGTCCAGGACGAGGCGCCCGCCCAGGCGCAGGGCGTGGACGTGGGCCGCGTCGAGGGAATCGCGGTCCGGCACGGTGAAATCCAGGTGCAGCTGCATCGGCACCTCGGGTGACGGCCACGTGCTGGGCTTCAGTTCCTCGGTGCGCTGGAATGTCAGGACGCGGCGGCCGTCGTCGTCCAGCAGCACGAGCCAGTCCGCGCTGTCCGGCTCGCGACCGTCCGCGAGCTCGTCGCCCGCGCGGTAGTGGAGGCCGAGGAGCTCGCGGTAGAACTCCGCGACGGAACGGATGTCGACGGCGTCGACCACCGGCTGCTGGAAAACGGGACGGGTGACCATGGCCACACATTAAGCGACCTCGGTGTCCGCGTCAGCGTCTCGGCCTCAGTCGACGTCGTCGCGCCTCGCATCCACCCACCGCGCGGCCGGCACGACGGCGGCCAGCGAGACCACCGCCAGGACCTGCCACCCCGCGAGCGCCCAGCCGACCCCAAGCGTCGCCCCGAGCGCACCTCCCGCGAGGGTCGCCAGCGGCACGGAGCCCCGGGTGAGGGTGCGGCGCATCGCGGTGACCCGCCCGAGCGTGCCCTCGGGGCAGGCACGGGCGGTCACGGCGGCCTGGGTGATGTTCCCGAGCAGGACCATGAACCCCCAGAGGGCGGCGCCGGCCAGCAGCCACGGCCCGGCATGAGCGCGGTCGGCGTAGGCCAGCAGGTGCAGCCCCACGGCCACGGCGCAGCCGACCGAGCCGAGGAGGATGCACCGGCGCTCGCCCAGGCGGTCGATGGCACGGCCCGCCAGGGACGAGGCCGCCAGCGCCCCGACCGCGCCCGCGGTGATCTGGACGCCCAGGAACCCCGGCCCAAGCCGCAGGTCGGTCAGGATCCAGACCGCCTCGACCGGGGCGAAGAGGGCCATGCCCACGTTGGCGGCCACCGACCCCATCGTCAGCAGCCACAGGACCGGGGTGCGCCGCAGGACCGTCCACCCCTTCGCGGCGTCCTTCCCGAACCGGGCCCAGCGGGAGAGGACGTCCGGCGACGCCGGGGCCCCGTCGTGGTCCGGGACGTCCGCCGCGGCGGAGGGCCGCAGCCGTACCCGGAGCGCGACGATCGCCGCCGCGAAGAGGAACGTCGTCGCGATGCCGAGCACGGGCCCTGCGCCCAGCGACCCGACGAGCACGCCGCGCGGCGGCACGATCAGCACGAGGGCGGCGTCGGCGGACTCGAGCCGCGCGTCAGGCGGGCGACGGCGGTGGCCGGCACGACGCGCGGCACGAGCGCGGTCTGGGTGGTCTCGGCCAGCACCGTGAGCACGCCCAGCAGGGCCATGACGGTGGCGAGGTGACCGAACGTGAGCGCGTCGAGCGCCCACGCCACGACGAGCGAGCCGAGCACCGCCGCCTTGGCGAGGCCGGTGGCCGCGAGCAGCCGCGGGCTGAGGTGTCGGTCCACCACGATGCCGATGGGTACGCCGAGCAGGAGGAATCCCAACCCGGAGAGCGTCATCAGCACGCCCATGCCGTCGGCGCCCACGCCGAGCAGGAGCACCGCCAGGACGTCCAGGGCGACGTCCGTGGCGGACCGGCCACCCGCGTCGAGGGCGTTGGAGGCGACCAGCCACCGCGCCCGTCCTTCCGGCGGCGGGGGCGGTCCGCCCGGTGTGCTCCGCGTCATGCCCGGGAGTCTGACACATCCCCCTCCACGCCAGTTCGTCACACGGGTCTGCCTCGGCCCGCCGCGCCCCGGAGAGGCTCCGGCCGGTCCCGGATGGCACGGTGGCGGCTCATATTACGTGCGAGCCGGCCGTCCGCTGGACTCGCGGCGGCCCACCGCGTGGGATGGGCTCACCACCCATCCAGAGCGGCCGAGAGATCTGGCTCGACGACGCCGCAGCAACCCGCCCGCCGCACCCGGACCCCCGGGAACGGCAGGCCCGGTGCTAACGCCAGGACCGATGGAGGAGAGCAGATGCCCCGTCATGCCACACAACAAGTCCACGCCGGCTACGAGCCCGCCGCACCCCACCGGCCGGTCGTCCCGCCCATCCACCAGACCACGGCGTTCCGTTTCCCGGACCACGCCACGGCGGCATCGATGTTCCGGCTCGAGACCCCCGGCTTCACCTACAGCCGCACGGGCAACCCGACCGTCGCGGTGTTCGAGAACCGCCTCGCCGCGCTGGAGGGCGGCATCGGCGCGATCGCCACGGCCACCGGCCAGGCCGCCGTCGCGCTGTCCCTGCTGGCGCTGCTGCAGGGCGGCAAGCACCTGGTCGCCTCCAGCCAGCTCTACGGCGGCACCGTCGACCTGCTGACGGACACGTTCGCGGACTTCGGCATCGAGGTCACCTTCGCGGACCCGGCGGACCCGCCCGCGTGGGCCGCCGCGGTCCGGCCCGAGACCCGCGCGTTCTTCCTCGAGCCATCACCAACCCGCTCGCCACCCTCCCGGACCTGCCCGCGCTCGCGGACCTCGCCCACGCGGCCGGTGTGCCCGTGGTGGTGGACAGCACCCTTGCGACGCCGGCCCTCTACCGGCCGCTGGAGCACGGCGCCGACGTCGTCGTGCACTCGGCCACCAAGTTCCTCGGCGGGCACGGCGCGGTGCTCGGCGGCGCGATCGTGGACGGCGGCACGTTCGACTACGGCGCGGCGCCGGACCGGTGGCCGCAGCTGGCCCGGCCCAAGGCCCGCTACGGCGGGCAGACGCTGGTCGAGCGGCACGGCCGCGGCGCCTACCTGACGCTGGCCCGCAGCAAGTTCCTGCACGACCTCGGCCCCACCCTCGCCCCCGCGAGCGCGGCGCAGTTCATCCAGGGGCTCGAGACGCTCAACCTGCGCGTGGCCCGCCACACCGCCACCGCGCTGGCCGTGGCGGAACACCTGGCCGGGCACCCCGCCGTCGCGCGGGTGCACCACCCCGGCGTGGCCGGGCATCCCAGCGCGGCGCTGGCCGCCCGCGACTTTCCGGACGGCGTCGGCTCGGTGTTCTCCTTCGACCTGGCCTGCGGCCCCGAGGCCGTGGCCCCGTTCCTCGACGCGCTCGAGCTGTTCCAGCTGGTGGTCAACGTCGGCGACGCCCGGTCCCTCGTCTCGCACCCCGCGACCATGACGCACTGTCGCCTGACGCGGCAGCAGCGCGAGGCCGCCGGGATCGCCGAGACCACCGTCCGGCTCTCCATCGGGCTGGAGTGTCCCGACGACCTGATCGCGGACCTGGACCGTGCCCTGGCCGTGGTGTCCGCCGCCGGGCCGGCCGTCCCCGCCACCACGCCCGCCGTCCCCGAGACCGCCGCCGTCACCCAGGAGGTGCGCTGAGATGACCGCCGTCCACCACACCACCCGCTCCGTGTCCCGTCCCGCCGTCCGCGGCTTCACCACCACCGCCGTGCACGCCGGCCAGGAGCCCGACCCGCTGACCGGCGCCGTGGTGCCGCCGATCTACCAGACCAGCACCTTCGTGCAGGACGGCATCAACGTGCTGCGGGCCGGGCACGAGTACAGCCGCGGCTCCAACCCGACCCGGAACGGCTTCGAGACCCAGCTCGCCGCCCTCGAGCACGGCGACCGGGCGTTCGCGTTCGCCTCCGGGCTCGCCGCCGAGGACGCCCTCCTGCGGGCCGTGCTGCGCCCCGGCGACCACATCGTGCTGGGCGGCGACGGCTACGGCGGCACCCACCGCCTCATCACCACCGTCCTCGAGCCGTGGGGCGTGTCCAACACCCCCGTGGACATCACCGACCCGACGGCAGTCGCCGCGGCTGTCCGCCCCGGCCGCACCGCGCTGCTGTGGGTGGAGACGCCGTCCAACCCGCTGCTCGGCATCGCGGACCTGGCCGCCTGGGCGCAGATCGCCCACGACGCCGGTGCGCTGCTGGTCGTGGACAACACGTTCGCCTCGCCCTACCTCCAGCGGCCCCTCGACCTCGGCGCCGACGTGGTGGTGCACTCCACCACCAAATACATCGGCGGGCACTCGGACGTGATCGGCGGCGCGCTGGTGGTGGCGACCGCGAGTTCTGCGGCCGGGCGCTGGCCGAGGCGGTGGCCTACCAGCAGTTCGCGCCGGCGCGGTCGCCGGCCCGCAGGACTCCTACCTCGCCGCCCGCGGCCTCAA
>NZ_JBNFOB010000048.1:0-11928 GCF_057364565.1 Micrococcus sp. LASM2_SD2
TCGTCGAGCACGGGACGGTGCCATGCCAGCCAGGCGCGGCCGTCGTCGCCCAGCTCGGCCGCCGTGGCGGCCGGGTCCCGATGGAGCAGGACCGCGTCCTGGCCGGGCAGCGGGTGTGCCATGGGGAACGACGGGTGGAGCCACTCGAGCCCGTGGGAGGCCAGGTCGAGTTCGGCGAAGGCCGGACTGACGGCGCCGAGGGGATGCCCGGCCGCCCCGAGGTCCACCACGGTCCCCTCCCCCAGCACGGGGGCCGAGGCACAGGCCCCACCGGGTCGCTCGGCGCCTCGTACAGGTCCACCTCCCAGCCCTGCCGCGCCAGCAGGGCGGCGGCGGTCAGCCCGTTGGGTCCGGAGCCGACGACGGCCGCGCGCCCGGGTTCGGTCTGCGGCGGCAGCGGGAAGCCGGAGACGGGACGCATCGTTCGCTCAGGTTTCGCGGGCTGCAGGCACTCAGCGGGGGCCGGGCCCCGGGTCCTCGGCCAGGTCCTGGGGGACGGTGGCCTCGTCCACGTGGGCGCCGGAGCGGTAGATGCCGCGGGCGAGCACGTTGGAGGCCAGGGAGGACACGATGACCAGCGAGGTCGCCGTCAGCAGGAACAGGACCAGGGACCAGAGGGAGAACCCGTCCCGGGCGGTCAGGCACAGGAACACGCCGAAGGAGACGAGGGGCAGCCCCATGCCCGTGGCGGGGCTGAAGACGTTCATCATCTGCAGCCCGTCCCGGGCACGCTGCATGGACACGGCGGAGAGCAGCACCAGGACGGCGCCGCCCACCATGCACAGGGCTCCGATCACGGCGAGGACGATCATGGCTCAGCGCTCCCCTCGGGTCAGGATGCGGCTCAGGGCGACGGTCGCGAGGATGCCGAGGAACGCCGCGAGCAGGGCGACGTCCTGGACCACGGCCGAGTGGAAGACCAGGCCGGCCGAGGTCAGCATGCCGATCGCGGCGAAGTAGACGAGGTCGCCGACCACGGCGCGCTCGGCGTTGGACTGGGCACGCAGGATGCGCAGCACGCCGAGGCCGAATGCGAGGGCCAGCACCGCCACGGTGGCGACGACGGCGACGGTGATCAAGGCGTCGATGCTCATGCGGCCTCCTCCCAGTGCGGGCCGCGCAGCATGCGCAGCAGGCGGTCCTCCATCTCACGCAGTCCCGCGACGATCTCCTCGCGGTCCTGGTCGAAGACGCAGTGGACGTACAGGGTCACCGGCTCCGTGGCGGTGCCGTGCGCCGTGCCCACCACGAGGGTGCCGGGGGTGATGGTGATGGAGCTGGCCATCCACGTCACCTCGAGGTCACGCTCGCAGCGCAGGTCGTAGCGGACGATCGAGGCAGTGGCGAACGTGCCCGGGGTGAGGGCCTTGCGGGCGACGCGGAGCGAGCCGGCGATGACCTCCTTCACCAGCCACAGCACATAGGCGACGGCATGGCCGAGGTGGAAGCACCACCGCCTGCCCCCCTGCGGCGGGCGGGTCTGACGGGTGTCGGTCACGGGAGCACCGCCTTCACGTAGTCGGTCGGGTCGAAGAGGCCGGCGACGCCCTGCTCGACGATCGGCATCAGGGCCCCGGCGCCGACGAACAGCGCCACGGACAGCCCGATCATCAGCAGGCCGGGGGCGGTCAGGCGACGGGCCACGCGGACACCGTCCGGCAGGACCACGTCCGGGCCCCGGCCACCGGTGACGACGTCCGGGCGCATGTGGGTCAGTTCGTCGCCGCCGAAGGCACCGGTCCACAGCCGCTGCAGGGCCATGAGCGTAGCCACGGAGGCCGCCAGCACGGCGGCCATCATGACCCAGCCCCACACGGCCTGACCGTGCTCTCCGCCCTCGGCGGTGGCGGTGATCAGGCCCCACTTGCCCCAGAGTCCGGAGGTCGGCGGCAGGCCGGCCAGGGAGAGCAGGCCGACGGCCACGCCCACCGCGATCGCCGGTTCGCGCCGCACGAGGCCACCCAGACGGTCGATGCGCGACTGGCCGTAGGTGAGCTCCAGGGATCCGGTGAGGGTGAGCAGGCCGGACATCGTGATGACGTGGTGGACCAGGTAGAAGACGCCGGCCACGACCGCGGCCGGGAAGGCCAGGACCACGCCGATGAGGATGTGGCCCACGCCCGCGGTCATCTGGAACGCCAGGACGCCGCGCATGCGGGTCTCGCCGAGCGAGCCCAGGGCGCCGACCAGCATGGTGGCGACCACGAGCACGCCGAGCACCCAGGTGAGCGGATGCGTGGCGAGGTCGTAGGGGGCGTGCTGGGGCGCGAAGGCCACGTAGACGATGCGCAGCACCGCGTAGACGGCGACCTTGGTGTACAGGCCGGCGAAGAGGGCCATCATGCCGGCGGAGGTGCCCGGGTAGGCGCGCGGCAGCCAGCCGTAGGCGGGGACCACGCCGGCCTTGATGAGCAGCGCCACCAGCACCACGGACACGCCCAGGGCCACCCGTGGGTCCTCGGCGGCCGCCCCCTGGAGAACGGCCAGGTTCACGGCTCCGGCCGAGGCATAGACGAGGCCCACGCCGGAGACCAGGATGGCCGAGGTGACCAGGTTGACGATCACGAACATGCGCCCGATGCCCAGGCGCCGCCAGGAGCCGGTCACGGCCAGCAGCGCGTAGGACGGCAGCAGCATGACCTCGACGAATACGAAGAGGTTGAAGAGGTCGCCGGTCAGCAGGGCGCCGTTGACGCCGGCCGACGTCATGAGGGTCAACGCGGGCACGAAGCGGTAGCGGTACTCGCGGGTGAGGATCAGGAACCAGGCCGCCACCGCGGTGGACAGCGAGGTCACCGCGATCATCAGCGCGGACAGGGTGTCCGAGACGAACGGGATCGCGACGCCCGGGGCGAACGCGCCCACGCTCACGGCCATGGCCGGGTGGCCCTGGTGGTGCACCAGCAGCGCGATCGCGGCGACCATCGAGGCCAGCGGCACGCCGACGGAGAGCACGGCGTCGAGCACGCGCGAGCGGGTCACCACGGACAGGCCCGCGCCGAGCAGCGGGACCGCGGCGAAGAGCGGAAGGAGTTCGGCGACGGCCATCAGTGGTCCTCTCCGGTCTCGGGCGGCACGGTCTGGTCGTCGTCACGGCCGATCACGGCCAGGGCCAGCATCAGGATCGACGAGGCCATGGAGATCACGATCGCCGTGAGGACGAACGCCTGGGGCAGGGCGTCGGCCATCTGGCCGATGTCCGCCCCCTTCGTCAGGGGCTCCTGTCGCCAGGCGGGCACACCGGAGGTGAGCAGCAGCAGGTTCACGCCGTGGGAGATCAGCGTCAGCCCGAAGATGGCACGCACCATCTCGCGCTGCAGCACCATCCAGGCGCCGGTGCCGATCAGCAAGCCCACGGTCAGAGCCAGGATCATCATGCGTCATGCCCCCATTCCGGCGGTCGGGTGCCCGAGGAGATGTACTGCGAGCGCGGGCTCACCACGTGCATCGAGGACGTGGTCGGCGGGATCTCGTCCGGGCGCTCGCCGTGGACCGTGTCCATGGGTCCGGAGAGCTCGCCCTCCACCGTCTCATCGAGGCGCTCGCGCATGCCCTCCGCGCCCGGCTTCGCCGAGCGGGCGACGCCCAGGACGTTCACGGCGACGAGGATGAGGCCAATGACGGCGAGGTACACGCCGGCGTCGAAGACCATCGCGGTGGAGAGGTGCTGCCCCAGGACCTCTACGTGCTGCGGCTCCATGTAGGTGCCGGTGGCTGCCATGTTCCACAGGCCGGTGGCGGTGGCGAGCATGACGCCGCCGCCGATGAAGTACACCGGCATGCGGGGCGGCCCGATCTGCCGGTCCTTGGAGGTGGACAGGTACATCAGGCCCACCACGGCCGAGCCGACGAGCGCGGCGTTGAAGCCGCCGCCCGGCTCGTTGTGGCCGCGCCAGAACAGCAGGGCGGAGACGCCGAGCATGATCACGAGGATGACCCGGAGCATCAGCTGCAGCTGCGCGGTGTTGGCCCAGGGGTCCAGGATCGCCCGTCGGGCGGTGGCCGAGCCGAGGACCGGCTCGCCGGAGTCGAAGGTCTTCGCCTCCACCACGGACATCGCCCGGGTGGACGGGTCCAGCCGCGCCGAGCGGACCGTGGAGAGTATGGCCACGATGGCCACGCCGGCCATGCCGAGCACGGTGAGCTCGCCCAGGGTGTCGAGCGCACGGAACTCCACGAGGATCACGTTCACCACGTTGAGCCCGTGGGTCAGCGGATAGGTCTCCTCCAGCAGGTACGTGCCCAGCTCCGAGCGCTCGCGGCGCCCGTTGAGGGCCCACACCGCGGCGAAGGCGGCCAGTCCGGTGGCGACTCCGACCAGCACGGGGACGAGCTGGCGCGTGGGACGGCGGCGGGACGCGGTCGAGGAGCCCCAGGTCTTCGGCAGGCGCTGCAGGACCAGCATGATCACGATGACCGTCAGGGACTCGACGAGCAGCTGGGTCAGGGCCACGTCCGGGGCGCCGAGGGAGAGGATCTGGACCGTGATCAGGATGCCCACGGCGGACAGGGAGACGGTCGCGCCGAGTCGCGTGCGGCTGCGGACCGTGGCGGCCACGGCGATCACGAGCAACACCAGCAGGACGGTGTCGATCGGCCGGTTGATCCCGTCGGCCACCGGCGGGAGGTGGCCGCCTGCGACGAGGCCGGCCACGCCGCCGAGCAGGACGGTCGAGAGGAAGACGAGCATGGCCGCGGCGTGCGGGCCCGGGTGGTCGTGGGCGGTGCGCAGCATGAGCCAGGAGCCAGCACGCTCGAGCCCGGAGCGCGCCCCCTCGACCACACCGGCGCCGGAGGCCGGCAGGCGCAGCCCCTCGAGGGCGGGCCAGAGGGTGCGGCGCAGGGCCAGGGTGCCCAGGCCCAGGGCCAGGACCACCACCGTGGTGACGAGCTCGGCGTTGACGCCGTGCCACAGGGCCAGGTGCGGGTCGTGGACCTCGGCGGCCCCCTCCGCGGCGGTGCCCACGGCGCCCACCAGCGTGTTGATCGGGGCCAGGAAGAGGACGAGCACGGCGGTGGCCAGCAGCGGCACGGCGGTGGAGCCGACCAGCAGGGCGGACGGAGCGTGCGGGTGCAGCGGCTCGGGGGCCTGCTCGCGCGGGCCGTCGAAGAACACTCCCACGACGATCTTGGCGCAGTAGGCCACGGTGAGCACGGAGGCCAGGGCCGCCGCCACGAGGGCCGCCGGTCCGGCCCAGGCCGGGGCCGGCCTCCCCGGCTCCGCCGGCACCGTACTCCAGCATGGCGGTGAGGATCTTCTCCTTGGACACGAAGCCGAGCAGCGGCGGGACGCCCGCCATGGCGGCGCGCCGATCACCGTGAGCACGAGCGCGAACGGGGCCTCGCGGCGCAGGGCCGGCATGTGCCGCAGGTCGCGGGTGCCGGCGGCGTGGTCGATGACGCCCACGGACATGAACAGGCCGGACTTGAACACGGCATGCGCCAGCGTGTGCAGCGCGGCCGCGGCCAGGCCCACGGGGGTGCCGGTGCCGATCGCCGCCACGATCAGGCCGAGCTGGCTCACGGTGGAGTAGGCCATCAGCTTCTTGAGGTCGGTCTGCTGGACCGCCCGCAGGCCGCCCACCAGAGCGGTGGCCAGGCCGGCGACCACCAGCAGGAAGGACCAGGCCGGCACCGCGTGGAAGAGCGGGGAGAAACGCAGCAGCAGGAAGATGCCGGCCTTCACCACGGCCGCGGCGTGCAGGTACGCGGACACCGGGGTGGCGGCGGCCATGGCGTCCGGCAGCCAGGAGTGGAACGGGAACTGCGCGGACTTGGTCATGGCGGCCACGGCCAACAGGACCGCCACGAGGGAGGTCAGTCCGGGCCGGTCCGCCCACACGTCCGCGGCCAGGATCTCGGAGATCCGGGTGGTCCCGGCGGTCACGGAGGCGATCGCCAGGCCGGCCAGCAGCGCGAGCCCGCCGAGGAAGGTGATGAGCAGCGTGCGCATGGACGGAGCCTCGGCGGCGCGCCCGGAGCGGGCGATCAGCAGGAACGAGGCCAGTGAGGTCAGCTCCCAGCACAGGAATAGCACGACGGCGTCGTCCGTGGTCACCAGGCCGACCATGGCCAGGGTGAACATCGCCATGCCGAGGTAGAAGCCGAGGTGCCGGCCGGGCCCCAGGTAGGCCGCGGCGTAGACGAGGACGATCGCGCCGATCACGAGCGCGAGCAGCGTGAACAGGGCGCCGATGGGGTCCGTGCGCAGGGAGAGCTCCACTCCCCAGGCGGGGATCCACGGCATCGTCCACGTGTACTCGGCGCCGGTCCCGGTGAGGGAGCCCAACGCCGGGGCGAAGACGACGGCGGCCGCGAGGTAGACCGCGGCCAGGAACCACCCGGTGGCCCGCGGCAGCAGCCGCGCCACGACCGGGGTGAGCAGAAGGCCTCCCGCAAGCACGCAGAGCGTTAGGGTTGCGGGCATATCCCCAGCCTATCCAAGGGCATGAGTGCTCCCCAACACACCTGCGGTGCCGGGCCTCGTGCGCACGCGAGAGATAGAAGCTGTCATGAGAACGGCCACGGCGGCCGAAAATGTGAGGACTATCACCTCCCATGACCAGCCGCCGGGCCCGCCGAGAGACCGACGACCTGCACAGGAGGAGGCGCCGATGCCGTACCTGGATCCCGTTCTCATCGCGCTCGGCCTGACGCTCTTCGCCGGGGCTGCGACGGTCCTCGGCGGCGTCCTGGCGGTCGTCGGCCGCACCCCGGGGCCGCGGGGCTCGCCCTCGGTCTCGGCCTGGCCGGCGGTGTGATGGTGTCCATCTCCTTCATGGAGGTCCTCCCCGGGGCCACGGAGGGCCTCGTCCCCGACTTCGGCACCTGGGCGGGCACGGTGATGCTGCTGGGGTTCCTGGCCGGCGTGGGCTTGTTCCTGCTGCTGGACCGCTTCCTGCCGGAGCGGGTGGAGCTGGCCGAGCGCGAGGACGGCGCACCGGTGACCCGGAGGGACCGCCGGATGCTGCGGCTCGGGCTGGTGACCGCCGTCGGCATCGGCCTGCACAACCTGCCGGAGGGGTTCGCCACGTTCGCGGCCACGCTCTCGGATCCGGAGGTCGGCCTCGCCCTGGCCGTCGCGATGGCGATCCACAACGTGCCGGAGGGCCTGGCCGTGGCGGTGCCCGTCCGGCAGGCGACCGGGTCCCGGCGCAAGGCCCTGGGCTGGGCGGCGCTGACCGGCATCGCGGAGCCGCTCGGTGCCCTGGTCGGCTACCTGCTGATCGCCCCGATCCTCACGGAGGCCCTGCTGTCCCTGGTCTTCGCCGCGGTGGCCGGGATCATGGTGGTGATCAGCCTGGACAAGCTTCTCCCCGCGGCCCGCGAGGCCGGCGGCGGCCGGGTCGCACTGGCGGGCATGCTCATCGGCATGGTGGCCATGATGGTCTCGCTGGACATGCTCAACTGAGCCTGCCGGCGGGCCACCGCACGGGAGCAGCTCACCGGGACCGGTCCGGCGGCCTTCCCGACGACGGCCGGTCGCCTGGGGTGCACGGCCGTCAGTTGACCACGGCCTCCTGGAGGACGGCCTCCTCCTCGCGGGTCGTCCCGTCCGCGGTGCGCCACTTGACGGTGATCCGCTCCCCCACGTTGCGGTCGTTGACCATCCGGGACAGACGCGAGGCGCTCGTGCCCACGGACCGGCCGTCCACTGCCACGATCACGTCGCCCGGACGCAGGCCGATCTCGTCGGCCGAGGAGCCGGCGTCCACGTCGACGACCACGACACCGTCGTCCCCCGGGAAGATCATGATGCCCAGGGCGCCGTCCGCGCCGATCGAGACGGTGTCCGTCTCCTCCCCGGAGAGCACCTGCTGCACCACCCCGAGGGCGACGTCCAGCGGGATCCCGAAGCCGTCCACCTCGTTCGAGGTGGTGCCGGAGCTGGCCGCCACGGACACGGCCACGACCTGCCCGTCCGCGTCCACCATGGGCCCGCCGGAGTAACCGGGGACCACGTCCGCGTCGGTCTGGATCAGGCCGGTGAGACGGGAGTAGTCTTCGCTGCCCTCGGGCGCGGCGTAGATCGAGCGGTCGAGGCCGAGCACCTCGCCCCGCACGCTCGTGAGATACCCCTGGCCGCGCCCGTTGCCGACCGCCGCCACCGGGTCCCCCGGACGCGGGTCCTGCGCAGCCAGGCTCGCGGTCTCGAGCCCTTCGGCGTCCTCCAGCTGGAGCACGGCGATGTCGTTCTCCGCGTCCCGGCCGAGCACGGTGGCGGTGTATCGCCGGCCGGTGTCCGAGACGGTGACGCGCACCCGGGAGGAGTCCTCGACCACGTGGTAGTTCGTGACGGCCAACCCGTCCTCGGACAGCACGATGCCAGTGCCGGTCCCCATCGCTCCGGCGAGCTGGGTGTCCACGAGCAGGATGCCCGGCGCCTGCATGACGGTCTGGCCCTCGTCCAGTCCGCGGCCCCGGTGGGGCGGGGCGTCCCAGTCCACCTCAACCCCGTCATGGACCTCGGTCAGCGCCTGGACCCAGTCCTCGGGGTCCCGGTCCTCGTAGGGGACGGAGCGTTCCGTCACGCCGCCGCCGGGCCGCGGCGACTGCTGCTGTTCGTCCTTGATCCGGTCCGTCAGCTCGCTGACCGCGAAGGTCGCGCCGCCGCCGGCGAGGATCAGCGCGCCGACCACGCCGGCGGCGGTGATGAGCATGCGCCCGCAGGACTTCCGGCGCCGCGGCGGGCGCCCAGGCGGGTACCCGCCCATCGCATACCGGGGATCACCCATCGCATACCGGGGATCACCGTACGGACCGGACCCAGAGGGGACGCCGCCGTAGGGACTGTCGCCGTACGGTCCGCCGCCGTAGGGGCTGTCCGTGGACGGTCCGGCTCCGAACGAGCCGCCCCCGAAGCGCGGGTCGCCGCCCGCTGGAGGCGGCGGGGCGGACGGATCGCGTCCCTCGGACCCCCACCACGCGGAGGCGGGGCCGCCCCACCCGGGCGAGCGGCCGTCGTCGTGCCTCCGATAGGCGTCCAGGGGCCCCTCGGGCCACTGCCCCTGTTCCCGATCCGCACGGCCGGACGACCCGTACCCCAGGTAGGCGTACGGGTCCTGCGGCGGACGGCCGCGGCGGTCCTCGGGACGGCGGGGCACGGCTCAGGCCCGGGCGGCGGCCAGGGCGGCCTCGTAGTCGGGCTCCTGGGCGATCTCGGGGACCAGCTCGGTGTGCTTCACGGTGCCGTCCGGGCCGATGACCACCACGGAGCGGGCAAGCAGGCCCTCGAGCGGACCGTCGGCCATGCGCACGCCGTAGTCGTCGCCGAAGGCGGAGCGGAAGGTGGAGGCCGGCAGCACGTTCTCGATCCCCTCGGCGCCGCAGAAGCGGGCCGCGGCGAACGGGAGGTCCGCGGAGACCGCGAGGACCACGGCGTCCTCCAGGTCCGCGGCGCGCTGGTTGAAGGTGCGCACGGAGGTGGCGCAGACCCCGGTGTCGATCGACGGGAAGATGTTCAGGACGACCGTCCTCCCGGCCAGGTCCCCCAGGGAGATCGCGGCCAGGTCCTGGCCCACCAGCTCGAAGGCGGGCGCGGCGGAGCCCACGGCCGGCAGCTCGCCGACGGTGGAGACGGGGGTGGAGCGGAAGGTGATGTCAGCCATGGTGTCCACCCTAGGATGGGGGCGTGGCAGGGAACACCTCATCTCACTCCGGCTCTCCCCAGGGCGAACAGGACCGCGCGCGCATGCCGGTCAACGTCACGGACACCGCCCTCGTCTTCGAGGGCGGCGGCATGCGCGCCTCCCTCACCTCCGCCGTGGTGGCCGGGCTGATCGAAGAGGGGGTCTTCTGCGACTTCGTGTCCGGGATCTCCGCCGGCTCGTCCAACACCGCGAACTACCTGGCCCGGGACGCCCGCCGCGCCCGCGCCTGCTTCGTGGACTTCGCGGACGACCCCCGCTTCGGGTCCTGGCGCACCTGGATCCGCGGCCAGGGACTCTTCGCCGCCGAGTACATCTACGAGCACGCCGGCCGCCCCGGGCAGGCCCTGCCCTACGACTTCGGCGCGTTCCGGGCGAACCCCACGCGCTTCGCGATCGGCGGGTTCGACGCCGAGACCGGCGAGACCGCCTGGTGGGGCCGCGAGGACGTGCACACCCTGGACGACCTGATGGTGCGCGTCCGCGCCTCGTCCACCATGCCGGTGCTCATGCCGCCCGTGAAGTTCGCCGGCACCACCTGGGTGGACGGCGCCCTCGGCGAGGACGGCGGCATCCCGCTCACCCCGGGCGAGCGGGCCGGATACGGCAAGCAACTGGTGATCCTCACCCGCGAGCGCTCCTACGTGAAGCGGCCCGAGCGGTTCCCCGGCTTCTACCGCCGCTACTTCCGCCGCTACCCGGCCGTCGCCGAGGGGCTGACCACCCGCTGGAAGCGGTACAACGAGACCCGCGAGCGCCTCTTCGAGATGGAGAAGGCCGGCACCGCCTACGTGTTCGCCCCCGAGCACATGCCCGTGCAGAACGGCGAGCGCAACGTGGCGAAGCTGGCCGCCGCCCACGAGCTCGGCCGGAAGCAGTTCGCCAAGGAGCTGCCGGCCATCAAGGAGTTCCTCGGCCTGGACGGCTGAGCGGCTCGGGTTCGGCCTGCGTGTGGCCGGATCTGCGGGCCCGGAGCAGAGGCGCAGGCCCGGACCGGTGCCGCATACCTGGACCGGCCTCAGACCCGGTCGATGGGGCCGGTGAGCACGTCCACACCGGAGGCCGGGTGGGCGGTGGAGGTGCCGGCCGGCGGCTCGGCGGCGGAGTCCGGCAGACCGAAGACCGAGTCGAACACGAACGCGTACGCCGCCGTGTAGAGGAAGAAGAACACCAGCAGGCCGGCCTCGATGGCGATCGCCTCGGCCAGGGACACCTGCAGGATGAGCGCGACGGTCGGCACGAGCATGCAGACCAGCCCGGCCTGGAACAGCACCGCGTGCCAGATGCGTACCCGCAGCGGACGGCCGGTCACGCCGGAACGGCGCTCCCACCGCTCGAACAGGGTGTTGAAGGCCAGATTCCACAGCAGCGCGATGGTGGAGTTGGCGATCGCCAGCAGCAGGGAGGAGTCCGCCTGCTTGCCCACCAGGGTCAGCAGCACCGTCACGAAGAGGACCGCGAGCACCTCGAACACCACCGCATAGACGACGCGGCGTGCGGCCGGGCTGGGGAAGACCCGGCGGCCGACGAGGGCACGGCGGCCACCGGGGCCGCGGGGCACGTCGGAGGAGGCGGGGGCGGTGGGCACGGGGTCCTTCTTCCTGAACGGCGGGCGGGGGTCGGCCGCTCAGTCTATGCCCCACACCGGCAAGGCTGTGCCCCACACCGGGACAGGTGAGCCTCACCAGCCTTTCGGCGCGGCCCGCGCACGTCTACGGTGGACACCATGAAGCTCACCGACGACCTGCTGAAGAAGTTCAACGACCAGATCACCCTCGAGCTCGAGGCCTCCACCGTGTACCGCCAGCTGGCGATCGCCGCGGACAACCTCGACCTGACCGGCATGGCCGCCTGGCTGCGCCACCAGGCGGACGAGGAGATCGTCCACGCCAACAAGTTCATCGACCACGTAACGGACCGCGACGCCTACGCCGAGATCGGCGCCGTCAACGCCCCGCAGGTCCCCCGCGACGCCACGGCCCTGCAGATCTTCGAGGCCGCCCTGGCCCATGAGGAGAAGGTCTCCGAGGCCATCCGCGAGCTCTACCGCGCCACCGACGCGGCCGGCGACCTCAACGCCCGCCCGCTGCTGAACTGGTTCGTGGACGAGCAGATCGAGGAGGAGGCCACCGTCTCGGAGATCATCGGCCAGCTCCGCATGGTCGGCGACGACGGCTCGGGCCTGCTGCGCATCGACCAGCGCCTCGGCACCCGCCCGGTGGAGACCACCGAGGCCGAGTGACCTCCCGGGCCGCGGCCGCCCCCCCGGCGACCGGCCGCG